>JBCDIO010000030.1:0-12495 GCA_038748815.1 Bacteroidota bacterium | reverse complement strand
TACGAGCGGCTCGATTGCCACCAGGAACGGCACCTACACCAAACCCGCCGCGGCGACGCCCGCGGAAGTTACCGAAAGCTCGGCCCCATCCGCCCCTCCGGAGAAGATGGAGACTGCAGAATCTTCTCCCCCGAAAGCACCCAAACGGAAACGACTTCGAGAACTTCCGCGGGCGTCGCCGCGGCGGGGTTGGTGTAGGTGCCGTTCCTGGTGGTAATCGAGCCGCTCGTAAGAAAGAGGCGGAGCAACTTCTCCCATTGCGCCTTTTCTTCCGGCGTTTTCTGGAATTCGAACCAAGCCACCGACCGTTGCAAGCTGTTGATCTGCTGCATATAAGAGAACGAGGCGATGGCGTCTTCCTGCGCCTGTTCAAGCAGGCTGCTCTGGGCGTCGAGCAGGTCGAGAATGCTCGCGGCCCCGATGAGATACTTGTCCTGCACGGAGGAGAAATTCTTTCTTGCCGCGATCAGGGCCTCGTTACTGAGTAGAATGTTAGGGTGTGTCGAGCCGATACCGTGCACGGCGGCGAGCGCCCGTTGTTCGATTTGTTGGACGGCGCTCTCCCTCTGGGCGGCGAGTTTGCGGATATTTGCACCCTGCTGTTCCACTTGGGCCTTCCGGTTGCCGCCTTCGAAGAGGGGGAAGCTCAATTGTACGGCGGCGGTGACTTCGTTTTGACCGTCGGTTGAAGCGGTTTCGCTTCCGGAGATCGCGCGGTCCGCATCCAGCGAGCCGGAAACTTCCGGGAGATAGAAGCGTCTCTTCCGCTGGTCGAGAATGATGCCTTGGGCGGCGAGCAGCTCATCAAAGGACATCAGTTCCGGCGAATTCTCGACGGCAAAGAACTGGATGAAGGCGCCGAATTTCTGGAAGTCGCTCTCGCGGCGCACGAGGTCGTTCAACTGGTCATCGAGGAAAGCAAACTCATTTGGTCCGAGGGTCCGGTAGGGCTTGGAATTCGGGCCGCTCTCGAGTTCGGGATCGAAATCCGGATTCAACCACTCGTTGCTCTTCCACTTCGTTTCCCGCGGCACGCCGAGGACGCGGTTGAATTCAACCATGGCGTCGCGCCGGGCGAAGTCCCGCTGGATCAGAATGGCTTTGCCGCGGGCGCGGTTTTGTTCCCAGCGATAGACCTCGGTCTGGTCGGCGGCCCCGATGTTTTGGCGGAGCCTGGCGAGTTGGAGGTTGTCGAGGGTGAGGCGGAGGTCGGCTTTTTCAATCGCATAGAGCGCTTCGGTGGTGAGCCAGTCGAAGTAAGCGAGGGCCGCCAGTTCAATCGCATCCAACTGGGTCGACAGCGTGTCCAGGTAGGCCGAGGCGAGATTGAGCTTCTGCGCCCGGTAGCTGCTGATGGCCTCATCGTTGAAGAGCAATTGTCGCAGTTCCAGCCCGTAGGTGCCCTGATGGCTGTATCCCGGCGTGGTGATGGGATTGATGCGATCGGAAAAGCCGGTCCGCCCGTGGCTGGCCGCGACGCTCAATTGCGGGAGCAATGTGGAGCGGCTGATGGAGACGTCGCCGCGGGCGATGGCTTCGTCTTCGCGGGCGATAAGGATGTCGATGTTCTGGGCCGCGGCGAGGTTGAGAGCCTCCTTCAAATCCACCTCTTTCGCGCCGAGTTGGGGCTCATGAATGAAGTCTGCCTCGAGTGACAGTTCGTAAGTCGGAGACCAGTTGGCGTTGGCGGCGGCCGTAGCGTTGATGACGAGCTGGTCCTGGACGGGCAGGAGGACGGGCAAGTCCTGCGTGCGCGAGCCGGTCATGAGTTGATGGAGGTTCAGGGCCGAACGGCGTGCGATCGCATTGAGGTTGTCCGGGTTCAGGCTCGCCATCGCGCCCACGTCGCGAACCTCGGGGAGTCCATACATGCTCACTGTCGGGACCCCTCTCTTGGCCAATCCATCGTAAAGCTTTTGGCGCTCATCGTCCGGCATCCGCGGCAGGATGGTGACGTAGGCGATCTTGGTCGAGCTGGGTGTCTTCGAGAGGGCGTCCTGCGCGGTCGGTCCCACCCACACGAACGAAACATTCACGTCCAGTTCTTCATTCACCTGTTTCCGCGCTTCGTCGATGTATGGAATCTCCGTGCGCATCAACTCGTCGATGTAGATGTGGATGTCCCCCGTTTCGGCGAGGCGCTTGGCGAGGGCAAGGTCGGCGCTGATGCGTTGGGGCGCCGTGGTGAAACTGAAGTTCGGAGTCGTAGAGCGACCGAGTTCGGTGATCTTCTCCCGTGTGTCGGAAAATTGCAGCGCCCCGCCGACGATGGGTTTTTGGCGCTCCTCCTCCTTGATGCTGGACGCCGTCTCCGTGGCAAGGACTCCCGCGGCATAGATCGCATCGACACCCGGGGCGGAGGCCGCCCGCTTCAATTCAGCCTCGATCTTGTCTGGGTCGTCCCCGCCGTGATAGGATTCATCGACAACCAGTTGGTAACTGTCTTTCCCCAGCGTTCTGAGTTCCGTCTCCATCGCTTCGACGAATTTGTCAAAATACCAGGAGTCGCCGTCACGGACGATGGCGAGGGTCCGGGTTTCCTTGGGTACGAGGACGGGAACTTCCGCCTCATCCTCCTGGGCGAGCGATGGGCACACCGCGAGCGCGGCCCAGAGGAGAAGGGCCGTTCCGCTGTGAGTGAAAGGCTGAGGAGAATGGCGCACGGTAGGAAGAAATAAGGGAAGTAGGGTTCCGTGTGCAAGGCGGCATTGTCACGAGTTTACCCGGTTCGCTGGACCCGCGTCCGGATTCGCTGCTGCTGGACGCATGAACATCACCCGTTGGGGCGCCGGGTGATCCACACTTTGAAGCTCAAAACAATAGCGAGGCTAGAAACGATCGTCATGACCGTTCCCGGGACGAATCGGACAAAGCCGCCCAGATCGAGAAAGAGAAAATATCCAAGGTCCGTCAGGCCGCCGATCATGCCGGTCACCCAGATGGACGTCCTGTTCTTCCGCCAGATGAAAACGCCGCCAATGGTCGTGACCGCCCCCACCCAGGCGAGGTTCCAGGCGTGCTGGTTCAGTATGGCGCCTGCCGCCGCCGGATATTCCGCCACGAGAGTCTCGGGATCGACGCCGTCCGCGATCGCCTGAACCCCGGCTGTCGTGTCCGTGGTCATCACCATCACCCCCGCCAGAATGTGAACGAGGCCCCAAATCACCCACAAAATCGAGGAAATCCGCAGGAGAACAAGGTCCGATGACTTCATGAGGTTATTTGTAACTTGATTAGTTACGTAATCAAGCCAAAGCCGACCTACTGAAACCTATTTTTGAGGAGCTTTCGCACCGAAGGGCGCACGGCCTTGTCCATCTCGGCGATGCTCAGGGAGTCGAATCGCGCGAGCAATTCCGCTTCCGCGCTCACCATGAGGTCGTTGATATAGGCTCCGAGGACCTTCGACAAGTTGTCGTCGTCCTCCGGATAGCGGGGAAGGATCTCTGATTTTCCCTCCACGGCCTCGAACACATCCCGGAGCGTGATTTCAGTGGGAGAGTGGGCGAGGACCGTGCCGCCCCCGACACCGCGTTGGGATTGGACGATTCCCGCGTCGCTCAGTTTCAGGAGAACCCGGCGAATGACGACGGCGTTAGTTCCGTACGTCCTGGCGAGAATTTCCGAAGAGAGAGGCGCCCCCTCCGCGGCGGTCAGGCATCCCATGATGTGCAGGGCCACGGTGAAATCGCTTCTCATTCCGGTGGTGTAGAATCCCTTGTCCGGCGCTGGGCGTCGGGATCTCGAGCAGGCTTCTGCCGTTTGCCTGGGAGCAAGAGTCTCATGGAGTTAGCAGCCGAAGATCTCATGTTCGTGGGTGTGACCCGAGGAATTGGGCAAAAAGCGGTTTAGTTGGACCGACGTCAAAGGTCAAGCCCAGGCATGGAACGATGACCATTTCCGGACTCGACCGCGGAGGAACTTCCGTTCAGGCTTCTCCCGGAAGAGGGCACTTTAGGGCTTGCTGAATCCTCATTTTCCAGAAAGCATCCCCGTCATTCGGACATGCTTTTCCAAGACCAGAAAGAACCTTCTTTTGATGGAGCAGCCTGCGGCATACGGGCGAGCGGAGGTTGGCATGGATGGGTCGCTGGCGTCTGCCCTTCACTAAGCTTCTCGCTGCTCGCCGCTTCTCTATTCACGGTTTCTTCGGTGCACGGCATCGAGGCGCTGATGATCGACTCCTTCAACGGCGATGTCAGTGGCACCATTCATGATGTGTTTCACGATGACGAGTCGATCGTGGGTGGTCAGCTGGATTTTTCTGGCTTTGCACGGGATGCTCAGAATTCCATCGTGCCTGGACCTACAATTGAAATCAGCGGGGGTCGGGCGACAATTTCTTCGAGGACCGGGGTATTCGACCCGCTGGCGATTCTTGCCTACGACGGAGATGACAACTCCCACGAATTCTTTGGCGTGATGGCGGATCAACTCGACTTCAACTTTGAGGATATCGACGAGTTCGTCTTCGACATTGCCAATGTCACAGGTCAGGTATCGATCACGCAAATTGGACTCGGTAACTCCACTGGAGACCGCGTCGCGACTTTTCTCACGAATGAAGTCATCACAAGCCCGGGCCTTCACTCGGTGACTTTGGAGGAATTGAGACGATTTGAGGTGAAAAAGTAAAAGTATAGACAGCCCCACAGCTCCAATAATTCATATAGACCCAATAAACAAGCGTTGTTCACCGCGTTTTACCCAATTGCGTTTACGATAGGGCAATCTTTCTAAAATTATTTTCAGAACATCAATGTTGACTCCTAATCCCAAGTGGCTGCCTTTGACCTCCACGTTCTGATGGAGATCATCTTCTTTTTGCTCCATGCAGGCTTGCCAAGGTACAATGCCATCTTCTTTGGAATAAATTGCGGTGGTGGGTACAGGAACGGGTTCTGGCAATTGGGCTATAAAATTTTCGTCTAATTCGGGATAATTTCTCAACCTTTTGATAATGTTGAAAGTAATCGTAGCATTATTTGGCTCATTAATACCTGCAAAGGGAGAACCTAAAGTAATGATTTGCCGAATTTTATCGGTTCGCTCTCTGGCCAATTCTCTAGCGTACACGCCGCCTAAGCTCCATCCAATCAGGCTAATCGGTTGTCCACTTTCTTGGTATAACTGGTCAATTTGTTTCCCTATTATATCCAACTGAGTTAAATCGGCGAAGTTGGTTCCTAAATGCCAGCCCGCAGTTCGATACCCCGATTTTTCTAAAAGTTGCCTAAGCGGTTTAGTCGAAGTATCACTAGCCATAAAACCAGGAATAACTAAGACAGTATGACCGTCTCCCTTTTCTTCGGCTGTAAACTTTTTAAGGAAGGAGCGGCACTTGAAATATTCCCAAATAGCTCGAATAGTTTCGGTAAGGAATAGAAATATAGAGGGGCGCTTTATTTTTTGCATGGCTTGAGCATATTATAAAGTTGTCAGGGGTAACTCCTGTAGCTATCGGAGACTTTACTAGTTAGTGGCTATCCGCTACCAAAAAAGGTGAGTCATTCCTAAGGAATCACTCACCTAATTAAAAGTAATCTTTACAACCGATGTAAACGTGGTTTGTTTACATTCGGTTAAAAGATAGTAACCTAAACCAATATTTTTTAGTTATTGGCAAACAAACCACGGAAGCGCTTAGCTCCTTCGGTCATTTGCTCTTTTACAGCATCCAATGTATCAAATACAATTTCTTGCTGCTTATCTGCTAATTCTAAACCACTATTCACGGCTTTTCTAGCTACTCCTTGCCACTCTTTACCCGTTGCTACGGCTGAATCCAAGGCACTTTCTGCTGTTTCTAAACCGAATTTATTGATGCTAGTTGCGGTTTCTTTTACGAATTTTACGCCGTCTTCTACCTTGACGTTCTTCACCGTTTCAATAGCAGCGTTCACGCTTTCAGTTGCCATTTCTCTAACCTTTTCGCCGTTGGTTCTTAAATCTTCTAACACTTCCGTAGCGGTAGTCAAGACCTCATTATTGATGGTTCTGGCGGTACCTTTAATCTTTTCGGTACTGTTAGAAAAGTCAATTGTAGTATTTTTCTTTGCTGTTTTTTTTGCTTTAGTAGCCATTATATTTAAATTTAACTGTTTTTAAAAATTTGAATAAATTACTCTTTCATTTTACCCTACAAAGATAGGGTAGGGAAGTTACGAATGAGTTACAGAATGGTGGACAGTCGAAAGTAGACAGTCAGCACTGGTATGGACAAGTATTGCCCTTTGTGACCTTGTCATCTCGTCGTCCTGTCACCTTGTTACCTCACTGCCTCGTCACCTTATTTTACTGGTCGGCCTCCATCCAATTTATCTTGCAACTTGGCCAATTCTTCTTTTTTACCAGCTGCTGCTAAAGCTGCCTGCTTGGTCCAAGTAGCTGGGTTGTGCATTTTGAATCTTGGGCCTGCATCTGCTAAAATTTGCTTCAAACTAGCTTGCTTAGCATCCGCTAATTGTTGGAAAGTGAAGATACCTGCTTTGTTGAACAGACCTTCGATCTTCGGACCAACACCTTCAATTACTTTTAAGTTATCTTTAGCGGTTGCTACTTCTGCCACTTTCTTAGTAGCTTTTACTGCTGCTTTCGCCGTAGCGGTAGCTTTCTTAGCTACTGGCTTAGCGGCCTTCGTTGCTGTTTTGGTAGTAGTCTTTACTGCCTTTTTAGCAGAGGCAACGGTAGCTTTAGCCTTCTTAGTAACGGGCTTCGCTGCTTTTACCGCTGCTTTTTTTACTGTTTTTGTCTTAGCCACGGCTTTCTCCGCTACCTCATTCGCGCCAAAAAAGTTAAAATCAAAGTTCAGTAATTGCTTGATTCTAAAGTTTCGCTTGCTGTATCTTTTCTTCAATCCTTCCAAGGCCGTCAGCGTTATGTCTTGGCCTTTTGCGTACAAGTCAACGCCTTCTTTCATAGACTTAGCCATCAATGCTTGCCATTCTTTTGTACCTTTTACCGTAGCGTCGATTACTTCTTCTGCCGTCTCTAAGCTGTAGTTGTTGATGCTTTTAGCCGTTTCGGAAACGAATTTTACACCGTTTTCAACGGTCATATTTTCAATTGCTTCGTTCACTCTTGCGGTAGCTGCGACTCTGATCTTTTCGCCGTTTGTTCTTAAATCTTCCAATACCTCTATTGCTGTATCAACCACCTCTGTATTTACGGTCTTAGCTGTTGTCTTTATTTTTTCTACACTGTTCGAAAAATCGATATTTACTTCTTTTACTTCTACCTTCGCTTTTGCTGTTGTTTTTTTCTTAGTAGCCATTTTATAATTACTGTTATTTGAATTAAAATAAATTCGGTTATTAAATTAGTTATTTGATGAATACTTTGCTTTCTTGGTTTTATGTTGCAAAGTTAAGGAGCGAAAGTTACAGCCGAGTTACAGGTTATTTTCTTCCTCCTTTTTTTGCAAATTTTCAAAGTAATCATGTTCTCAATTGTTCTACAATACAAAAATAAGAGGCTTTAGTTACAGTACAGTTACAGTCTAATTCTACATCCGCTTTTTACAGTATTTCAAATAATTGATCTTTTTAGCAATTTGGCAATCCGAAGCTAGGAATAGGTAGTTACAACCTAGTTACAAGATTTTGACAGTTTCAGAAAGGAATGATTTTGATTAAAGTACGAGTGAGGGTGATAGTTACTAAACTATCTTAAAAATTTGGGGAATTATTCCTCAACAAATGAAAAGGCACAAATTCTGTAGGAATTAACTAACGCTACGTTGTCTACGCCTTGTAGGTCATTTCGCTAGAAATATACTAATGCCCTACTACGCAAGTATTGTCATTAGTAGATTCTTACAGAATGACAAGTAGGGGCGAGTACGGTTTTCTGCGAAAAAGAGTCATGCTCACCTCATGACGGATTCATCCGTAAAGCCATTTTCTGAATAGCGGCAATAATCTGGTCTAATTCATCAGGATAATCAACGTATTTGATATTGTGATTGTCCTTACCGAAGATACTAATGGTGACTACTTTGCGACGATCTTTGTAGGCGATGGCCAATCTTAAAGGAATGGGTGCAGGTTTGGCTTTTTTGCGTTTTTGGCACAATTCGGTTGCACAATCATAGACTCGTTCCAAGTCAAAAAACTCCTGTGCCATAACGTACTCGGCAAATTTTTCAAGCTCGACTCTTGGAATATCTCTTTTGGTGACTACCAAGCCGCTCTCTCGACTTTTGTATTCTTTAATTAGGCGCCCATCATTTTTGATGTGAATGTAATCTCGTAGGGTTGGGTTGATGCCACCGTAAAAGCCACCACCAATTATTTCAATACTGATGTACGGCTCATTGGCTTTAGGGGTAGTTCGTTTTTTTCTTTTTTTCTTCTTAGTTGGTTTATTAAAGACCCACCATTTTTTGGCTGATTTGTTGGGATTGATGGCTTCTACATTTACGTCGGGTAATTCGTTGGGTGGTTTTATGAATGGACTATCTTCTGTAGCCACTCGTACAAAATGATATTGATAAGTACCTCGGCTATTCGGTTGGGTAAATTCTAAGACTAGCACTTTTTTGTTAACCGAGGCTACAGAAAACTTTTCAATATGCTTAAAGCGGTACAATAAATCGTTGCCATTTAATCCCCAAGTACCACCCGAGAATTGACCGTTCAAATATTGTTGGTAAGTATAATTGTATCGGAAGAATAAAAAATAGTCGTAAGTATCTTCCGCTCGGTGAATAATAGTATTAGATTCTAAGTGAAGGGTATAGGTATATTGCCATTTGGTTTCTACCAATTTTCGTTCGTCTACTTGGTAAAAAGCATCTCCCTTTTGATAATTGCGTTGTTGTGCCACGGCATTTGTAATCAAACACCAGCAAAAACAGCACCCCACTAAATTACGGAATAAACCTTTCATTTTTTGCGATTTAAGAATCAATGAGGCAAAGATTACGCCGACCATTATTTCTGTTGAAAAGAAAAATTGCGGAGTTCCATCTAAATGTCTTGCTTCATTTCTTTGGCAATGAAATAAGCTGGATCGTAATGGAGGAAAATAGTAGCGAAAGGAGGGAGATTACTGTTTAACGTATCGGATACTTTTTACCATACCCGATACGTCTTATCAATTTAAAACTTGTACCCAAAAGTCAGCAACAAATGGCTTTGCAGACTATTGGTTGTTACACTATTGGTTGGAATATTATTGCTCGCTGCGTAGTCTGCCGAAATCGAGTATGGCTCGTAAGTACCTTCTTGATCGGCCAAACGAATGGCCAAATCTAAAAAGAAGCGTTCTTGCCGCAAACCTAAGCCCGCCGAATAAGTCAACCGAGTATCTCCAATTCCTCTGATATTAGGATTTTCCTGTATGTAAGTATCAGCATAAGGCGTGCCAGATAGGATGGCACCAAGGCGAAATCGCAACATTTGTAGGGCATATTCCCCTCCTATACGGATATTTATGGCAGATTGATAAATATTAGCAATTGCTCGATTGGTATTTTGTTGAAATTCTTGGGTAGATTGACTCGGATCGTTGGCGGTTAGTTCAAACTCAGCACCACTATATTTTAAGTATTCCACCTCGGTAGAAATAAAGCCAGAGCGACCAATTATAAATCCTGCGCTTCCGATAAATCGCCAAGGCGTTCGGAAATTATAAGAAAATTGGCTTTGTTCTGGCGGGGAAGCGGACTCCAAGGGGCCGTCGTTATCGTCATCTACGTAATCGTAAACCATGCGGGTGTCATAATCGTCGGTCAGGTTGAACCTAGTGGGCGTATGTACCGCTGCGCCAATTCTAACCGCTTGACTTACTCTAAAAATTAACCCTAATTTAGCGTTAATGCCCGAGCCTGTGGTGGTTAAATTTTCGTTGAATTGTAAACTGCGGTAAAAAGGTACCTCATCGTTTGGGTCCGCTTCGTCGTACACCTTCTCTTCTGTATAAGACAAAATAGGTACGCCAACGGCTAAACCAATCATCAATCGCTCTTTAAAATTTCCCGCATAAGCAAAAGACAATTCGTTGATTCCCCCCCGTCGCCTTATGGTTTCCGATTTTTCGAGGACGGCATCACCGTTTAGTTCTACATCCGTTTCGTAGAATTGGTCATCGTCCAGATCGTATAATGCTTGTGTATCAAATCCTAACCCTGTGGTAAAATTGCTTAATTCGCTGGGCAATAAACCAATGGAGGCTTCTTGTAAAAAATCTATATAAGAACCTCTAGTTTGCCCCCGATAATCAATATCTTGTTGAAAATTGGCAATGCGATTAATTCCGATGGAAAAATTACTAGTACGCCAATTGGAGCGCCTACCTTCTCTGGCGAATACCAACCCCAAATTATTCAAATTAAAAGCCAATTTGTCTTCGGTAAAAGCACCCGCTCCGCCGTCGTTCAAAGTAGCGTCGGTACTATTCAAAAATAGAGAGGGCGTAAACGTAAACTCTGATCTACGGAAAGTAGCCAATCCCGCAGGATTGGTGCTAATTGTCGAAAAATCTGCCCCCAAAGCACCAATGGCACCCCCAACACCAACGGTACGAGCGGTTCCTAGGACTTCAAAAGAAGAAAAACGCAAAGCGTCGGCAGGGGTTTGAGCTGAGAGTTGCCAGCAATTTGCTAAAAGAACAGATATGCTGAAAAGTAGTCTATTCATAAAATTAGGTTTATAGGCAAACCAACACTTATCTCGATTGCTATCGTAATTAGTGTTCGTTAAATTTTAAAGAGACGTCTAATTAAAAAATACCCCACCTCGGCGTAGGAAAAACATTGTAACAAAAGTTTATTGCTATTTTGCCTCGCCGCCTTGTAGTGATGAAAAAATAACCCCGAAAGTATTCGGGACAGGCTTTGTTAACTTTTGTCTTTGCCTCGGCATAATTTTTCTAACCAGCAAAGCTGTTTTGAAAAATTCCACCAAAACAAAGACAACAAGTTATTTTTTCAGGAGTCCTTGGCGGCTCGGTGGGGGATTTTTAAGGGTGAACAAAGGTTGATTTTCCATTAGAAAATCAGCCTTTGTTCACCCTTAATATCCCTTTTGTGAGGCGGCGAAGCCTCCGAGCAAAAAATAAATAAACTTTTGCTACAGTGTAGTACATTAAAAAACAAAATAAATGGAGAAAAGTTAAATTTTTGCGGATGGGAATCTCTGAGCGAAATGGGGTTAGTAGTTCAAACCGTAAATATTTGCACCGTGTTAAGTACAGAAACAAAAAAAGAGGCTGGAATAAGAACATTCCACCCTCTCAAAATTTCTAAACACGCTATAATCTTTAAAATTTGGGACTAAAAGAAGACCCATCTTATATCTTATGAGGTATTTTTGTTTAATTTCCACCAAAGATAAGCATTGATTCGGAAATTACAACAATAATCCTGCTTTTTTTTAATTTCTTCTCGAAGAACTTCTGCTAGAACTACTTCTGCTAGAACTTCTCGAAGGAGAAGCACTTCTGATAGAATAAGATCGACTGCTTGATCGGCTAGGCGAATAAGATCGGCTAGATGATCTGGAACTTGATCGACTAGGCGCATAAGATCGAGATGATCTTGAGCTACTTCTACTTGGTGCATAAGTTCTGTTTGACCGAGTGGTACTTCTCGTGGCTGATCGGGTCGATCTAGATCCACTTCTAGTAGTTGATCGGGTAGCACTTCTAGAAGGAGTAGCAGTTCTACGAGTTGGTCGATCGTAGGATCGGTTCGCTCTGGAAGAACTGGAGCTACGAGTTCGAGTAGTGGACCGATTAGCATCCGTTCTAGCTGCTCGTCTGTTGGCAGATGAACTAGCACTTCGAGTACTGTTTCTATTAGATCGACTAGTAGCCGCAGTATTGCTTCTTAAAGTCTCTCTAGTATTTCTTACCCCTCTGGTATTGTTAGCATTAGAGCGGTTAGCATTAGTAGCTGTACCTCTTGGTCCGTTAGACACTCTACTTCTACCATTATTAATTACCGTGGTATTATTAATGTTGGTGAAAGCAAATCCGTTAGTTGGAGGACAAAGGTAGGCGTTACTAGCAAAACCGCCACCGAAACCACCAAATCCTCGGTTGAATCCATTATTGAAGCCAAATCCGTTATTAAAACCAAATGGCTGATTGAATCCGTTGTTCCAGCCAAAACCGTTATTCCAGCCTCGGTTGAAAGCGAAAGGATCGTTCCAAGCATTCCAAGCGTTCCATCGGTTAAATCTATTCCATCTATTCCAACTTCGGAATCTGGAATAAGCAAATGGACTACCAACATAAATGGATACACCAGGATTGAAAGCAGCGTTATAAAAAGCTACATCCGTGTATACAGGGTCGAAATAATCGAACCCTCGATAAGGGTTATTAAAACGGCGAATCCGAGAAGAATACTGATAATCGTAGTCATCGTAGTATTCGTAATCGTCGTACGTTTCGTCGTCATAAGTATATTCGTCGTATTCTTCTAAGTCGTCGTAATCATCACTATCGTAACTGTAAGAAGAAGTAGTGGCTCGATCATCGCTCGGGTCG
>JBCDIO010000029.1:0-12554 GCA_038748815.1 Bacteroidota bacterium | reverse complement strand
TCTAGATGCAGAGATTTGTGTATTGGATACGCTGATCACAATAGCACCAGCAGAAGATATTTGGATTGAAGGAGGTGACTACTACGAAGCGGTTAATGGGGAAGTGATTGATGTCCAGTTTACTGGAAATTTTGAACCAGTACTGGTCGAATGGAAAATAGGCGATGAGGTTCAGTTTGAAACTTCTTCGCTAAACCTTTCGTTACCGGCCTCCGAATCGGCGGTTTACCGGGTGAAAGCCTTACATCCTAATGGCTGTTATGCGAAAGCTGAATTTACCGTCGAGGTAGCCTTTGGTCAGGATATCTACGTACCGAATGTATTTAGCCCAAACGCGGATGGGAACAATGATTACTTTACCATTTACGGAGATATTGAGATTGCAGAAATCCGCTCTTTAGAAATTTTGAGTCGTTGGGGAGAATTGGTCTTCTCGGCCCAAAATATACCGGCTGGAGTACCGTCCGTAGGCTGGGATGGTCGCGCTCGTAGCCAACGCGTTCCAGAAGGCACCTATGTCTATGTAGCGGAGGTCGTATTGCGCGACGGAAGCATACAAATGCTGGCCGGGGACGTGCTACTGCTTTACTGATGAAGAAAAAATTACCATGTCAACAGGGCTGTCTCCTTCTACGGGAGACGGCCTTATTTTTTTAGACTAATCTAAATCTCGCCTGTAAGACAACTCGCCTGATCCCGAGGGCTCGGGACAGTCGTCAGGCGAGTTGTCTTACAGGCGAGCTGCGGTTAAACCTTAATCTTGTGGAAAGAAGCCAACGCTTCCACCTACCCAATCTTTATTCTTATTGTAACGAACCCCGATCATTTCTCCTTTGCTCAAACGGGCCAGATTGTTGATAATTCGTGGGCGGGCCGCTCCTCGCTCCCAGATCATCAGCATTCGAATCTCACATTTGGCAGGTACATTAGGAGTTTCTACAACTGGCGCGTATTTAACCTTACGTTGCAGAATGTAATTCTCCGGATCGGAAATACTCTCCAGATCGTAGCGATTTAGATTGATGATGACACCTGAACCCGCAAAGGAATAAAGAGGCTTCAGAACGTAATTATCCAGATCGGTCGGAATTTGCTCCAGATCGTTTAAGAACATCGATTTAGGGACGTAGGGATTGTCCAAAAATGGAAGGGTATGCTTGCTGATGCGGAAAAACCAATTAGGGTGGCCGGCCCATTCAACATTCGCCTCCTGGGTAAAGTAAAACTCCCGGGGTAGGTCATCTCGTTTGATCAATTCATCGAAGATCACCCGGTTGAAGATGCGTTGGATACCAATCTTTTGGCCATCTTTTTCGTAGTATAAATCCAGCCCTTCTTTCTTCACGTCACTCACGCAAAGATATTCGATGCCCAGGCGTTCTTTTGCCACCACAAAGTCGATTTCGGTGACCTGTTTGGTGGGTTCTACTTCAAGCAGAACGACGTTTTTTGGATCGGCCGACCCAACGATGGCACTGCGCAACAGTTCCATGTATCCCTCTGAGTCCAAGTTGTCGAATAAGTGACTGTAGCCCGTCGGGATGTCATAGTATTTCTTATAGGCTCGCGCTACCAAATCCTGGAAAAAGTACAGTGAAGGAAATCCTTGTACCTCTATAAGCTGTGGAGTCAGGCTACCATCCGAATTTTGACAGATTCCGAAATCCATCTGTAGGAAAAGGGTATGGTCCGTTTCGTTTGGAACTTCTTGGCCAGCCAATAGGGCCGACTTGGATTTTTCTTTGAAATCCGGTGCACAAAGAACATCAGAGATCATTTCGCAGGCCTCGAAGAGTTGTTTCTTCAAGTCTTTTGTTACGAAAACGGGGGTTTCGGCAATGCGAAACGGAATCTTATAATCGTACTCTGCATCGATACCACGAAGCATTTCCTGATAACGTTCTTGAGTGAACGATTGGTTGAATTGTTGGCGAATACTAGTGACCATGTATGGTTTTATTTTACCTGGTTTCTTTGGTTTTATTTGGTCCGTTCTCCGCGATGGTAGGGGGTCTAAGCGGGGACCCCTTGTTTCTTAACTGCCCGGATCGATTGCTCAATAAATCGAGGGATCACAGTATCGTGGGTCCGTTGGATTTTTTCCGGGTGTGATAGGTCTTTGATCATCTGTGCGTATTTCTTCTTTCCGTAGTTATTCAGTACGTGGAGCATTCTGGGCTCCGCCTGGAAATGTTGTAACATTCCGGGGGCATCGGCCTCCGGATGAAACTGTACCCCGATCATTTCTGGTGAAAAACGCATGGCCATAATGGCTCTTTCTAAAGGTACATGTGGCCGCTCTTTCTCCAGGGCTAAAATTTCGGCACCCATTTCTTTAATAGCCTCCATGTTGGGTTGTATCAATTGAAAATCGCGGAAATCAGCCGTGGTAAAGGGATTCGATAGCCCCTGAAATATTGGATCTTGCAAACCCTCATCCGTCAAATGGACTGGAAAGGTTCCAAAGCTCTTGGATTTCCGGCGATTAATCGTACCCAAGCCAAAATGATTACAGGCCATTTGGAAAGAGTGACAAATGAAAAAGACGTACTTTTTGTCCGATCCAGGGATTTGGTTGTGTGCCCAGATCTGATCCATCCAGCCGTAAAGGGCTTCTTCCCAAACACCGTTACCCTCCAAGGGATTACCAGGGCCTCCAGAAGCAATGTAGATATCGTAGTCTGCAATAGTAGGAATCTCCGCGTGCTGACGAACATCAAAAACGTCGTAGCTTAGTTCGTTTTGGTAGCTTTCCACTAAGTCGATGATACATCGCATACCCTGGTTTGGCTCCCCGTTATATAAGTCGAGGACGGCCAGTTTAATATCTTTCATATCAAGTAGTTAGCTCATGAGCCAGCGGCCGTTTTGCGGCTGCTGGCTACGAGTATGAAAATCAAGGAATACTGGTTATTGGGAAGTCGATGTAAAACGGAAATTCTTACATCAACTTTTTAGCTTGTTTTGCCCAGTTATCTCGCTTGGCGCGGCCTTTAAAAGCATCTAGTAGATCGTCTAGTTGGGCGTATTCTTTCTTACCCATCTTGCTGACCTGTTTAAAAGTGTAAATACCCAGTTTGTTCAGGGTTTTCTCCAACTTAGGCCCCACGCCTTTGATCTGTTTTAGATCATCGGCTTCGGCTGCGGTGGCTACACCGATTTTATCAAGTAAAGAGCTCGCCGATGCCGTTTCAGTCTGTTCTGCTGACTGTTCCTGTGTTTTGCGGCGCATGAAATGATCGGAAAGTGCGTTCATCATAAACCATCCCCAGGTAAGATTGTCCTGGTCTTCGTCTTGTGCTTGGGCACGTTCGATGGCGTAATTCGCCGCGTTTTCAACGACCCATTCAAAGTTCTCCATCCCCACTGAGTGTAGGTCAGCATCCGGAGCTGGATTACAGAAATCAATCGCGTAGGGAACTCCGTCGCGCACGGCAAACTCTACCGTGTTGAAATCGTAACCAAGTGCTTTGTTCAGATCCAATACGTATTGGTGGATCAATGCCTGCGTTTCTGGCGTCGTTTCGTGTTCGGCTACATAACGTAGATGGTGTGGATTCCGAGGTTCGTAGTGCATTACCCGAACGTACTTTCCTCCAATGCAGTAACAACGGTAATATTCTTCGAACTCGATCCCTTCCTGAAGCATCATCACCAGTTGCCCGGTCTCGTTGTAGGCTTCAAAGAACTGCTCCCGATTCTCAATACGGTATACATTTTTCCAGCCACCGCCAGCATAAGGTTTCATGTAAGCGGGGAACCCGATGTGGTCGAAAATGAAATCCCAATCAAGTGGATATTTCAAGTTAGAGAAGGAGGGAGCGGCGGTATCGTCCGGGTGGTCTTTGGAAGGGAGTAAAACGGTTTTTGGCACCGGCACTCCAATCTGCTCGGCTAAAACGTTGTTGAAGAATTTCTCGTCTGCACTCCACCAGAATGGGTTGTTGATAACGGCGGTACCCGTAGCGGCGGCATTCTTCAAATAGGCGCGATAAAAAGGTACATCTTGTGAAATCCGGTCAACGATAACGGCATAACCCGTTCCCCGGTTTTGTATTACCTATTCCACCGTGACGAGCTCCGCTTGGATGCCGTCGACGCCTTTGGCATTGATTCGATCAACAAAGGCATGAGGGAAGGTCCGTTCTTGACCGAAAAGGATACCAATCTTTTTCATATTGCTTCTTTTTGGAGCTTGGTTAAAAATGGATGGACTAAATTAAGGAAACATAGTGAGGAAACATCTCTCTCCAGAGGGGCCAGTCGTGTTTTTTCCAGCCTCGAACATCCAGCCAATGGTCCACTCCTTTCTGTTTCAGAATATGCGATAATTCTTGGTTGGCTGACAAGCAAATGTCCCATTCCGATGTACCCAGGACAATTTTCATTTGCCATAAGTTGGGGTCGTCCATATTGGGAAGAAAATCAACCGGATTATTGAAGTAAACTTCCTGATCGTAGTAGTCACCTAAGAACGAACGGATGGAAAATTTTCCGCTCATCGCAAAAAGATGACTCACGGCCTCCGGATGCCGGAAAGCAAAATTAGCCGCATGGAATCCACCAAAACTCGCCCCCGCTACCGCCACCTTATTCGTAGGACTATTACCGCGTACTTTCTGTACGATTTCGTGGTAGACCATCTGATCGTACCAAACATGGTTGCGTACTTTTTGGGCAGGGTGAACCCCTTTGTTATACCAACTGTGTTTGTCGACACTATCCGGACAGTATATCTGTACGAGTCCACGCTCAACAAACCAACGGATCGAGTCGATCAACTTGAAATCCTTACTTTCGTAGTACCGACCCATCGTACTGGGGAAAACGATAATGGGGTAGCCCTGGTGTCCATGGACTAACATTTCGATATCCATGCTCAAATTGGGCGAATACCAACGGAAATACTCTTCTTTCACCGTTTTTGATTTCGGCCCGGGTACTACTTGTTAATGCAGTACTGCCGGGAATATGTAATTATAAGGTAGGTTCTATTTGGACTAAAAGGCACACAAAATTACGCATATTCTAATAAAGTGCAAATGGGAACTACTTGATAATCAGTAATTTACATTCATTTGATCCAAATCTAAATATTGCAATTAAACAGAACTCCGAATCCTGTTTGGGAAATATTCATCCTACTTCCATAATGTTGTCTATTTCATGCAATTCCTGAAAAATTTTGGCCGTCAACTTTTTTTTCGCTGGCACGATCAATTTGCTTCCAATCGGAGGATTAGCTGGTGTAGAATGACTTATCGGTACCCCTCCTGCTCTTTGGGCCGAAAAGTGCAGGTTGATTGGTACCTTCCCCCTGGCTTTTTTAACCGTTCTATTCCACGGTTTCCTGTTTTGATAATGAATGATGGACAAGACCTTCTCCAGATGCAAGTGCCGCAGCACCTAGAGGACCTGCTACAGCAACAACAAATCCGGCCCTGGGTCATACTGGGTATTCACGCCGGAGACCGGACCCAGGAGTACGGAACGATCGACAGGCCCGACTATGCCCAAAGGGGTACCAGAGCCAAAGCCTATGCCCAGTTTTTAGAAAAAGAGCTTTATCCGCGCATCCTGCGCAAGTTACAGCAAGAGCTTCCGACTGATTTGGCCATTGCTGGTTTTTCCTTGGGGGGCTTATCCGCGTTTGACCTGGCCTGGGAACAGGTGTTGCCTTTTCGAAAGGTGGGGGTCTTTTCGGGATCTTTTTGGTGGCGGAGTAAGAAGTTTAAACCCAAAGATCCGGATGCTGATCGCATTGTGATCGATAAAATAGAATCTACGTCCAAGCTTCCTCCACTCAGGTACTGGATGCAAACCGGCACCGAAGATGAAAAGGCAGACCGCAACAAAAACGGAGTAATTGACGCCATAGATGACACACTGGATGTCATTGCGAGTCTAAAAGAGCGAGGAGTTCCAGAAAACAAGATCGAATATTTCGAAGTGAAAGGAGGAAAACACGAACCCGATACCTGGGGCAAAGCTTTTCCAGATTTTATGAAATGGTTAGAACGGAGCTAAAAGAAGAAAAATCGAGTTCCTTCTTTACGGGCAGAAAGTCGAGCAATAATGAGCACCGGAAGAAGGGCCGAAATCCACCAGTGCCACTTACTCTTAGGGTCTTGTAAATCCATTGATTTCATATCTCCAACCGGAATGTAAGCCGCCCAGAATAGTGGATGGGATCGTACGCCACTGCTATTTTCCAGATAATTTATTTTAGCTTGACGGAGTGCCTCGTCTTTGCTTTTTCCTTCTTTTAGTTGCTGGTAAAAATCTTCCATGATCCGGCTGGTACTTCGGTCATCAATGCTCCACAGTGTTGTCACAATACTCTTAGCTCCAGCGTATAGAAACCCACGACCTAGACTAATGATTCCCTCACCTCCCTGAAATTGTCCTAAGCCCGTTTCGCAAGCACTTAATACGACAAGCTCGGCGGGAATTTCCAAATTGTAAAGGTCCCGAACGAATAGCATTTCGTTTTCGATACTATCGGGCATCGGCGTAAAAGCCAGATAGGATTGCAGTCCAATAGAGTCGTTTGCCTGGGCGTGGGTGGCCAGGTGGAGCATTCGACTGTTGACAGAAAGTCGCAGAAAATTAGCCTCGGAAGCTTCTGATCCAGTTAAGACAATACCGCCAGTAATGTCACCAATGGCCTTCGCCTCTTCTTCGTTATGGGCCAGAGCAGGTAGATTTGGAAGTAATTCTGAATTCCGCTCGCTGCTTTTTTCTCCCTGAAACTTGGGAGCAACAGCCACCATTTCTTTGTCGTATTCCCATTCTTGCACAACCTGTAAAGGAGGGAGTAAAGAGGCTGCGTAAGAATAGCTAATCGTATATTCTTCTAATAAATAGTGAAAATCTTTCCAAGAGCGCACACTGCCTTGGTCCGGAATAGTAAGGGCTTCAAAGGGCAAATAACCCAGGACACCATCGGGAACAATTACCAATTGGTTCGTTTGCAAATATGGTTCCGCAGGAGCCAATAGGTAGTCGTATAGCTGGCCGGATAAATAAGCATAATTATCCAACTGGTCGGTACTAGGGCCAGCACCCGTACTGAGCGATTTGATCTGATCCCGGAGGTCCCGAATTCGTTGAGCCAAGGGGAAATCAGCGGCCATTTGGATTAATCGCTCCTCTTCCGGGGAGGCAATAAAGAGATACACATGCCGCTCCCCAACAAAGTATTCTAATAACGTTTTTTCCGTGGCGAGGGTAGTGCGTTTTAATGCATCGAATTGAATATTGGGTGCACCATATCGCATTTGGTAATAGTCCGGATAGAACGTTTGTATGGTGTCGATCAAGGCAAAATACTGTTGCTTGAGATCGAAGATTTGGTTTTGTAGTTCGCGTAAACGAATTGCTTTATCCGACCCTGATTCTTTTTCCAGGGCAAACTGTGCATTTTCGTAGTAGTTAATATCAATTGATAAGGCCCGTTGGCGATCCTGAATTTGAATGGGTACATTGGAGAAGATCTGTGTATTGGCGGCCTGTGAAGCTTCTAACAAGGCCACATTCTTACTAGATTCGGCAATGGCAAAGGCCCGATTAAGATAAACGGGACGGTTGGATCGTTGGTAGAGCTCGTACTGAATACCAATTCCTTGCTCAAATAAACGCGTGTAACTGGCCAGGAGGAGTTGCTTAGAGCCTGGCTCCTGGTACATTTTACGGGCGTAGTCGATTACTTGTAAGGCGAGTTGATTATTGCGCTCTGCTTGTTTTAGCCAGCTAGATTTGCCACTATGTCTGAACTGGCTTAGAAGGATTTCTCCCCGCGTTTCGAAGGCATTGAGAATGGGCAAAGGTGCTCGGATACTGGCGGGGATGCGGGTCATCTTTTCCGGCTTCAATCCCATTCGCTGTAAGCTTTGGGCGCAAAGATCGAGCGATTGCATGGGCCGGTTTGGGTAGCATTTGGCTAGCTTTACGTATAAATCGGCAACTTCCGGGTGTCGGTCTCCCAGGATTGTTTCTTTGATGCCGAGTGCCCGGGTAAACTCTTGAATAGCCGCTGGATAATCTTGGGTTTGGTAGTAACAATGGCCAATTCGTTCGTACGAATCGGCTGTGTAGTGACTCTCTAGGCCTTTTTGTTTCGAGAAAATCGCAAAAGCCTGCTGGTAATAATTCAGTGCCTTTTCGTAATCGCCCGTGGCTTCGAAGTAAAGGCCCAGATCGTTGTAAGAATCGGCTACTTCCCAATGCTGGTCCCCAAGTTCTTCTTGTCGAATGACTAAGGCTCGATTACAAAACCAATAAGCTCGGTCATAATTCTTCGTCATCCGGTGGCAATTACCAATATTATTGTACAAACTGGCCACTTGGTAGTGCTGCTCGCCAAAGGATTCTAAACGAATTTGTAAGGCTTTATTAAAATAGCGGAGTGCGCGCTGATAATCTCCGGTTTCAAAGAAGTTGAGCCCAAGATTATTGTAAGCCGTAGCGACTTCTGGATGCTGAGGGCCCAAGCGATTGATATTAATATTGGCGGCCTTGCTCAGTAATTCCAGAGCGTTTTGGTAATCCGCTTTATTCTGGTAGCAGACACCCATATTATTATAGATCAGTGCAAAGTCAGGATGATTGGGTTGGAGCACTTCCTCCGAGATATCTAAGGCTTTTTGGTAAAACGCAAGGGCCTTGTTGTAATCGGCCATTTCGTGATGATTCACCCCAAGGTTTAAGAAACTGGCGGCTACATTTGGATGGCAATCCCCATAATATTCCCAGCGAATATTTAAGGCCGAGTTGTAGCATTCTAAGGATCGCTTGTAGTTTCCCTGAAGGCCAAAGCAGATACCCATATTATTATACACATTAGCTACTTTGGGATCATTGGGGCCCTGAGTGGCCATCCAACCGGAGAGTACCTCTTGATAATATACCAGTGCCGTATCACAGCTGCCGAGTAAGTAGTGATAGATACCAAGGCTATTGATCACTTCGAGTAAAGCAGGATCGGTGGGAGAAAGTTGTTGTCGGCCGTAGTGGAGGGCCTGCGAAAAGTAAGTATAGCAAGAATCGAAGAGTCCCATTTTGCGGTAGTAGCGGCCAATGCTGCTGTGGGTCTGTACGATATCGGACCAGGGGGTTGGTTTATTTTTCCATTGTAGTTCGAGTGCCTTTTGTCTCCATTCAATGGCGGCGGCATAATTACCCTTACTCCCATCTTCATTGGCCAATTGCTGATACTCCTCGATGCGATCGAGATAGGTTTCTTGTGCTTGCCCAAAGAAGCAAACAAAAACCAGCGCAAGGGTCCAGGTTATGGATTTGTTACTGCACATACGTACTGGATGGATGGCTCGAGGCTCCAACCGATTTTAATCATCTTTATTAGCCTCTTAGGAACTGATTTAAAGCTAAAAAAATTTTATCACTCGAAACCTTTTCTATAAACGACTGATTTTCACAAGTAAAGATAAGGATATTCTCGTCGAATTTCTTAAGTTTCACTAGAGGATTGGCTCCGGAGAGAACCCGTCAAAAGTTTAGAAATTTAGGTTACAAAGTATTAATACTTATGATATGAGATATCCCTTGTTTCTTGGATTAGCGATTGTATGTTGTTGTTGCAACAAGGAAGATTTGCCAAAAGGAGAACGTTACGAGGTTACCTTTACCAGCCTCTGGACACCGATGGATCATCCCGAAGATTATCCAGATAATGCTCATTTTAGCCGAGCCGTAGGTATGACCCATGCGGTGGGAACTTCCTTCTTTTCAGAAGGAGGTTTAGCTTCCGAGGGTATGAAGGTAATGGCGGAGACCGGAGACGTTGAGCCCTTGGATACAGAGATTCAGGCCTTGGTAGATTTGGGAGTTGGCTTAGATTTAATCATCGGAAAACGACTCCCCGAAGGCACTACCTCGGCAACTTTTACAATCTCGGCGGACGAAGACCATCCTTTGGTTACTTTGGTGAGTATGATCGCTCCCAGCCCCGACTGGTTCGTCGCAGTGGAAAATGTTGTATTATTTGAGAACGGCGAGTGGATAGAAAGCATGACCGTCCAGGCATCTACGTACGATGCAGGTACGGATAGTGGACTGTCCTTTGCATCCGAAAATTTAGCTACCAGTCCGGCGGAGCTAATTTATGTACCGACTGCCAATCCTATTGGTGATGGACAGGATGCCCACGTTTTTGCCACCTTCACTTTTACTAAAAAGTAGAAGAAGGAGGCTAAGAAAGCAAGTTAAACTACTTGATAACATGAAAAATGAATTGCCCTTTGTCTGGCATAAAGTGCTGGATAATCCCGCGGACCTACCCGACGGTAGGGTCACTACGGTAACCGTAGAACACAAAACCTTTTGCCTAACCCACCACCAGGGGAAGCTTGGTTGCCTGGATAATAAGTGCCCTCACCAGGGCGGTCCTTTGGGAGAAGGTTCGATTGAGAATGGCTTATTACGTTGCCCTTGGCACGGTTGGGATTACGATCCGATTACCGGAAAGGCCCCCGGATTTGATGATGGAGTCGAAACCTTTCCTGTGGAAATTCGCTCCGATGGTGTTTACATTGGGGTGCCCGGTGAGCCTCCGCACGAACGAACTATTTCGGATGTGATGGTAGAAACGATGGTCAATTGGGGGGTAGAAGTTGGGTTTGGTATGGTTGGCCATTCTAATCTAGGACTGGCGGATGCACTACGCATGGCAGAACGGGATGGAAACCTCCGTTTTTATGGAATTCGCCACGAAGGGGCGGCTTCTTTTGCCGCTTCGGCGTACGGAAAATTAACTGGAAAACTTGCGTTCTGCTTTTCCATCGCTGGCCCCGGAGCCACCAATATGTATACCGGCTTGTGGGATGCCAAAGTGGACCGCGCACCCATTCTGGCCCTAACTGGACAGGTAGCTACCCAAGTATTGGGTACTGGAAACTTTCAAGAGGTAGATTTGGTGCAAGCTTTTTCTTCCGTAGCGGCCTTTAATCATCGAGTCGGTCGGGATAGTAAACACGCTGAACTTATGTCTTTGGCCATCAAACATGCACTTCTACAAAGAGATGTGGCTCACCTTACTTTCCCCGACGAAATTCAGCCCCTACCCGTAGGCGATAAACCCAAAGCTGGCCGGCCGGATCAGCGGATCACTTCGCAGAAAATTGCTCCTCCCCAGGAGGCTTTTGAACAAGCTTTGGAGATGATTCAGTATGCTAAACGACCCTTGATCATAACCGGTCACGGGGCTCGCTTCCATATGGAAGCTATTACTGAATTGGCGGAGCAATTGAATGCTGGTATTCTCACTACGTTTAAGGGGAAGGGACAAATCGCCGATACCCATCCTCTCGCCGGTGGAGTGCTTGGTCGGAGTGGGACTCCCATTGCTTCCTGGCTCATGAATGAAGCCGATCTTCTTTTGGTATTTGGTGCTTCCTTCTCCAATCACACCGGAATTTCTCCAAAGGTACCAACGATCCAGGTTGATTTTGACCCCTTGGCCCTCGCAAAATTCCATGCGGTAGATTGCCAATTGTGGGGAGAAATTTCGGTCACTTGTACCATGCTACAAGAGCAATTGGACTTGAGCTCTTTTGCTGGCGAAGATCAACGCCCGGATATCGCAAAACGATGGACCCTTTGGCGGGCCGAAAAGGAAAATCGCTTGGAAGATAATCGAGGGCAGGGAGTATCGTCGATCGCCGTATTTGAGGCACTCAATCGGTATGCGCCAGAAGATGCAGTGATGTGCGTAGACGTTGGTAATAATGCCTATTCTTTTGGTCGCTATTACGAGGCTAAAGCAAATAATACCTTTTTGATGTCTGGCTACTTGGGATCCATTGGGTTTGCCTTTCCGGCAGCGATGGGTGCCTGGGCGGCCGTACAAGATACTCGGCCGGTGATTGCGGTTGCCGGAGATGGAGGCTTTGCGCAGTACATGGCCGAATTGAATACGGCCGTTTTATACAATATGCCCATCAAATTGATCTTGCTCAATAACAGTGAATTGGGAAAAATTTCTAAAGAACAGCGTGCGGGAGAATGGGAAGTTTGGAAAACGAATCTCCATAACACTAATTTTGCGGCCTACGCCCGGGAGACGGGGGCTTTAGGTTTTCGAGTAGAAAATCACAAAGCACTAGACGAAGCGATGCAAGCCGCCATGAGCCATAATGGCCCGGTAGTGGTCGAAGTAATTACGGATGTAGGATTGATTTAAACGGGTATTAGCCGGGCTTGTACTGCGAAGGGGAGATGAGTGTCTCATTGGATCAATTGATTCCTTACAGAATAAGTACGTTTGCTTCGGGTATAGCTGGCATAAACTTTTTGCCCATGATACCTGTTTCTATTGTTCATGGATGCGCTTACAAATAGCGTGTTCATGCAAACTATTCTAGGCGTTCAATCCTTGCCAAATAAACATCGGCGCGAAAGAAAATTCTTCGGGGCTGGGTTTAGCAATTTACTTATCAAAGTTTTATTGAAAGATGAACAAATCAGTTGTTTTATTGCTAGCAATGCTGGCATCCGTTTCTAGTTTTGGTCAAGGTAAAACCGAGTTAGCCACTTTT
>JBCDIO010000028.1:0-12564 GCA_038748815.1 Bacteroidota bacterium | reverse complement strand
GTTGTCACCCATGATAGCATGGGGATACGCGTCTGTTGGGTCTGTAAAGATTAAAAGCTGACCAAAATCCCCTTCTAGGATACGAGCATCCGGTTGGGCATTGATGGGTAGTTCGTTGAGCTCCAAACCACTCTTGAGAATGAGTTTGCCATCCAAATCAATAAAGGCCATTTGCTGGGAAGCAAAGCCGATGTAGGAGAATTCGATCGTGTACGTTCCGGCTTCTAGTTCTAACTGGTAGGAACCATCTAGATCGGTTACAGTACCAAGGCCTTCTTGCCCTATAACCAATACGTTTCCACCAATTACTTCAAATCCGGATTCGGCCTCCAGAACCGTTCCAGAAATGGTTCCGGTTTGGGCAGAAAGGTTACCTGCCATCCATAAACCAAGGCATAAAATCAGGGTAAGCTGTTTCATTTTTTTACCATTTTTCCATTCAACGATCAAGACGAAAAAGCTGGCGCAAAGTAACAGCTTTTCATTTTAACTCATGGTTAAGCTTTGGAACCCCAGAGGCTGATTTTCTTTACATTAAGTTCATATTGAGATACTAAAAATATGCATTGTCAAGAGGGTGAACGAAAAAGCGTGTACGGACTAAGCCCGTACACGCTTTTCAATCGCAGAATACCCAAAGCGAATTGATTTAGGGATCGCTATTATTAGTTTTGGGTTACTTTGAAGATATCGGCCGCTCGATCACCCGCTCCGATGTTGAAGAATACATCGTTTTGTAGAGCCAGGTTACCATCTTCGAACTGCTTGTAAGAATCCTGATCGGCATCAATTAGATCTTCCACATCAATCCCCCGGTTGAAACCTACGAAGATAGAGTTGTGGTAGAAACCACCGGCGTTGTCCCGGAAAGTGATCGCGCGGCTATCCGCGTTACCGATTGCAGTTACGTTACAGAACGTTGGAGTAGCGAAAGGAGCAGCATCTTCTGGGTCCGTACCACCATCGTGCTCACCACCACGGTCAGCTGCACCCACTGTAGCATCTTGGTGGACCACTACAAACTGGTTATTACCACGGTAACCCATGTCGTAATCCAAAGCATCATCCCCACAGAAAGCAGAGATCAAATGCTTCGCGTTTACGGTTCCACCGAACCACTCGATACCATCATCAAGGTTTCCAACAACCTCAACGTATTCAATTTCTGTACCTGTACCCACACCACCAAGGGTCAAACCGTTGATTTCGTTGTCGGCACCAATGTTAGATCCACCGTGACGGATCGATACGTAGCGAAGAACACCGGAGTTGTCAGCGTCATCAGAACCTCCAAATACACCCCGTAATTCCGTTTCGGGAAGTCCTTCGATCCGCTGCTCACTGGGAACGGTGTTCAAACCAGCGTTACCTAAGATGATTAGACCACCCCACTCACCACGAGTTTGAGCAGAAGAACCACCGTTGTCACCCTCATAAGTGAAGATGATTGGAGCATCAGAAGTACCATTAGCAATAATCTTACCACCACGGGCAACCACCAAGGCAGAAGCTTCTGCACCCTCACCTGGCTTACCCTGAATAACAGTACCTGCTTCAATGGTTAGGGTTTGGCCTTCGTTTACAAATACGAAGCCATCAAGTACGTAGGTGTTGTTAGGTGACCAGGTAGTAGTACCTACTCCGTCGGGGCTTGAAGTAACATTTACAATGGTACCAGTGGTAAACTCATCGGAGTTTAGATCACCGTTAACCAAGTTATCGTAGAAAGACCATCCTTCGTACCAAGGAGTACCAGAAGGGTCGATTGCACCTTTATAGGAAACATCCTCACAACCAGCGATACCAGTACCCGCAGCACCAAGGTCAGCGGTTGGTTGAATAGAATTCGCTGCAAAGGCTGGATCTTGTACTTTGTTGCCACCGGCCTCGAAGGACTCAGCAAACAAGGCACCAGGACCACGATCTAAAGTAACATCTATGGTCTCAGAATCAACGCCAGTACTGACATCAGCCGTTTCAGTGCGGTAACCATCGAGGGTGAAAGTAAGAGTTGCACCTGCACCAGCACTAAAAGAATAAGCACCAGAGGCATCGGTGCTGGTATCATCATCATCTAAATCAGAACTTACATTGACACCCTCCAAAGGGTTTCCTAGATCGTCTAACACCGTACCAGAAACATCTACTGATTCAATTACAGTAGTGTCATCACCGCAACCAGTAGCCACGAAAAGACCGGTAGCCAATAACAGTAGGAGAGAAAACTTACTTAAGTACTTCATGATTGAATTTTTTGAAATCATTGTTGTGATTCCTTTTTTAGAATCGCCACAAAGAAAGGGAGGAGGATTGAAGCCAATGTTATCCCGCGTTTAATTTTAGGTTAAGACTGTTAATTCTATATTAATTTTTAACTAGCTGATTATTAGACGATTAAATGCTTTAAAGTTTTTCTCAATGATTATCAGTGCATGGTGGCTTTTGTGATCTTGCAAGGCAACATTTTCCGATGGTGGTCCGTTGGCAGGGAGTTTAGTACAGGCATGTATTCCGAGAAAAGCATTTTTAGGTTTTGGTGACACACCGCTCTTGAAAATTTCTTTGCAGCTTTTTATTCTTTGGCTCCTCCTTGCAGAAAAAGGTTTTGTACCTTTATATCCCGTAACAACACTAACGGTACGACAAAGGCCCCCTCCTTTTCGGAGAAGGTCTTTTTAATTTTTGCGCTATGACTAAGTATATCTTTGTTACGGGAGGGGTTACATCCTCTTTAGGAAAAGGTATTATCTCGGCCTCCCTGGCCAAACTTCTACAGGCACGCGGAATCAGTGTCACTATTCAAAAGTTCGACCCTTACATCAACGTGGATCCAGGTACCCTGAATCCCTATGAACACGGTGAGTGCTATGTGACCGATGACGGTGCTGAAACAGACCTTGATCTCGGCCATTATGAGCGTTTTCTCAACACGCCTACCTCCCAAGCTAACAATGTAACTACTGGTCGTATTTATCAGACGGTCATCAATAAGGAGCGCGCCGGAGACTACTTGGGTAAAACGGTACAAGTCATTCCACATATCACCGATGAGATCAAACGTCGTATCATGTTATTGGGTAAATCCGGTGAGTACGATGTGGTAATTACCGAACTCGGGGGGACGGTCGGGGATATTGAGTCTTTACCTTATCTGGAGGCGCTTCGCCAAATGCGCTGGGAACTAGGAAGCGATAATTGCTTAGTGGTCCACCTGACTCTGGTCCCATTCTTAAAGGCGGCAGGGGAATTAAAAACGAAACCCACCCAACACTCGGTTAAAGAGATGCTCAATACCGGTATCCAG
Source organism: Bacteroidota bacterium (assembly GCA_038748815.1). Classification (GTDB taxonomy): domain Bacteria; phylum Bacteroidota; class Bacteroidia; order Chitinophagales; family Saprospiraceae; genus JBCDIO01. The sequence goes on along the minus strand of JBCDIO010000028.1, from coordinate 9,260 downwards.
CCAGATATCCTGGTTTGTCGGACCGAGCATGCGATTACGATGGACATCCGTCGCAAACTAGCTTTATTCTGCAATGTAAATGTGGGATCCGTTATTGAAGCTCGCGATGCTAAGAGTATCTATGATGTTCCATTGCTGATGTTGAAAGAGAAATTGGATACTACGGTCTTGACTAAATTGCATCTAATGGATCGCCACGAACCTGATCTTGTGGCCTGGAAAGGCTTTTTGGGTAAACTAAAAAACCCCATGAATCAGGTAAGAATTGGCCTGGTCGGAAAATACAACGAGCTACAGGATGCCTATAAATCGATTCACGAGTCTTTTGTGCACGCTGGAGCCATGAATGAATGTGTTGTTGATGTTATTCCGATCCATTCGGAGCAACTGGAAGGAGATGCCGATAACGTAGCCCGACACTTGAAAGATTTAGACGGAGTATTGGTCGCCCCAGGTTTTGGAGAACGTGGTATTGAAGGAAAGATTCGAGCGATTCAGTTTGTCCGAGAAAATAATATTCCATTCTTCGGAATTTGTTTGGGGATGCAATGTGCGGTAGTAGAGTTTGCTCGTAATGTCTTAGGCTTAGAAGATGCGGCTTCCTCCGAAATTAACCCAGCGTCGAGCCATCCGGTCATTGACCTCATGGAGGAGCAAAAGAGCGTAACTCAGAAAGGGGGTACTATGCGCTTGGGTGCTTACCCTTGTAACCTACGAAAGAACAGTAAAGCCGCTAAAGCGTATCGGTCTTTAAAAATCCAGGAACGCCACCGGCATCGCTACGAGTTTAATAATGCCTACCGGGAGCAGATGGAAAAAAAAGGGCTTGCCGCTACAGGGATCAACCCAGAAAGTGATCTAGTAGAGATTGTAGAAATGAAAGGCCACCCCTGGTATGTGGCCGTTCAGTTTCACCCGGAGCTGAAAAGTACCGTGGAAAGCCCACATCCCTTGTTTGTCGCTTTTGTAAATGCTTGTTTAGAGTCGCAACGTGCAATTTTCCCGGAAGCGGCCAAAAACGCATGATCCTTTAAATCCAACGAAGAAGACAACGATCCAAGGATCGTGTACGTTCTAGCAAAAAAGATGATGTTATGATTCGTCTGAAATCATTAGTAAGATTTTTACCCTTGTTGTTTCTTCTGATGCTTTCTAGCTGCTACAGTTTTCAGGGTATCGCCATTGCCAAGGAAATAGAAACGTACTACGTTGCTCAGTTTGACAATGTCTCCGGGAATGTAGTTCCAACACTGGCTCCCAACTTCACGGAAAAGTTGAAAGATAAAGTACGAAATGAATCTCGCTTAATCTACCTGGATAACCAAGATGCCGACGTTGAATTTAGTGGGGTGATCTCCGATTTCCGAGTCACTTCGGAGGCTCCCCAACCGGGTGAAGATGTAGCGTTTAACCGACTTACTATTGGGATTCGGGTTGAATATACCAACCGGGTTAAGGAAGAAGAAAGTACGACGATTAAATCAAGCTTTTACGCAGAATATCCTTCGGATACCAACCTGTTAGATGTTCAAGAAGATTTGATCGAAACGATTACCGATCAGTTGGTGGAAGATGTATTTACCAAAGCGTTTACCAATTGGTAAGAATGATTAGGAGACCCTGAGTGCGAGGACCTCTGGATTCGGGGGTTTTGCCATTGTTTGGTCTCCCCGGATCAGTATTGACCGGAGCCTTTCAGGAAATGCCCCACGGTAGATGTTTCCTACTTCCAAGTGCTGAACGGGTAGCTTATTTAGTGCCATAGGTATGTCTCCAATATGAAGATCTGCTCCCCACCACCAAGCCTTTAAACCACCGAGTTGTACAGCTGACTGATCTGAAATTACTGCTAGTCGATCTCCTGTCCGAATATTCTGACATAAACCTTCTGTCGTCCATCGTAGCATCCATCCCAAATGGGTCTCTGGCTGCCCCCGGTATAGGACGGTGTTAAATCCTAATTTCTCCCACTCCATTGCCTCGGGCGGCGTACTGATAATTTGATTCCAAGTGAATATCTTATTGTGATAGCGTTCTTTTATCAGCCACTGTTGTTGAGGAACGTACAAGGTAGTCGGAAAACGGGTCTGTTCAGCTGCCTCCCAAATACTTTGCGCTCCTATCTGTTCCTGGCTTAAGAAGATAGCCACCTCCGGAGAACTAATCGCTTGGTGCCATTCCCTTGGGCTGAGATTAGAATCTAATTCTTCCCAAACCAATCCACCAATTGCAGCAGCCATAAAGGCCCAATATCGCTCGGGGATATTCGGTAAATTGGATAAAACGGTTGAGCCTTGAACGAGTTTCTGTTCCCGGAAAAAGTGGACTAATCCCTTAATCTGAGTGGCACTTTCGGACCACGGAAATTCAATAACTTCTTCGGGCGAGAGGTGAAAGAATAGTTTAGGTTGGTATTGCTCGGCACTTTCCCACAAAGACCAACCTGCATTGACACGCGGTTTGGTCGAAGTAGTAGGTTTTTGTTGTAAAAGCCATGGCCAGAAATCAGCCGGGGCGGTTTCCAACCAAGTGGGAAACTCGGCATCCGAAGGGAGCGGCCTCAAGGCGCGCAGAGCTGCTAGTTCTTGTAAAGAAACCCGGGGCGGTTGGAGCCATTCAAATTGCATAAGGTGCTGCGTATTAAGCGACGAATAATGAAAAGATACTAAAGTTCAGAGAAGCCGGAAGAACCGTTTTCCGAAAAAGGCATCCGGATAAGAAAAATGCGGATCACTCAAGCTTTTATTCTTTGAACAGACGATTTTCCAGCGGGAAATAATATTTTAGAGGCCGTTTGAGTATCGTGATAATCGATGGGCTCCAACCATTAACCTGCCATTCTTGGGGGTTTTCGATTTTTAGAAAACCGATAAAATATATTCCTTTTTTGATCGAATGCTTCAACATGAAAACACGCTCATTGTACCCTAAATGGCTCCCCTTTCTTCTGGCAGGAGCACTATTAACCTTTTCTTGTTCTTCCTCCCGCAAAGGATTACCCGTTAAGCAGGATGATCTAATTGAGTTTGCCATTTTACAGATCAATGATGTATATGAGATCGCACCATTAGAAGGAGGGAAAGTAGGTGGAATGGCTAGAGTAGCTACCCTCCGCAAAGAATTGGAAGCACAAAACGAAAATGTGTTCGTTGTTCTAGCGGGTGATTTTCTTAACCCTTCCCTAATTGGCTCTTTAAAGTACGAAGGGGAACGGATTAAAGGAAGGCAGATGGTTGAACTAATGAATGCCGTCGGTGTCGACTTAGTTACCTTTGGAAATCATGAGTTTGATATTAAAGAGGCAGCCCTGCAGAAACGATTAAATGAGTCTGATTTTGCTTGGTTAGGAACCAGTGTTCGGCATCGGGTGAATGGCAAGAGTGAAAAGTTTTACAAAGAAAAAAACGGAAAGAAAACCGATGTAGAAGATACCTATACCTGGTCCATTCAGGATGCCGATGGGACCCGTGCTAATATCGGCTTTTTTGGCACTACCATTGCTTCAAATCCGGTGGATTACGTAGAGTATTTAGATTACACGGTGCAGTCAGAAGTCGCTATTAAGGCTCTGAGTGGCAAATCCCATTTGATTTTAGGTGTTACCCATCTGGAAGCCGAACAAGACCGGGCCCTAGCGAGAACACTGGAAGATATTCCTCTATTTATGGGAGGGCATGATCATGATAATATGTTCCTCACAGAAGGAAAAACCAAGATCGCTAAAGCTGATGCCAATGCGAAATCCGCTTACGTTCACCGGGGAATATTGAATGTAGAGACTGGGAAAGTAACCTTGGAAAGTGAGTTGATTACGTTGGACGAAAAAGTTGCGCTTGATAGGGAAACAAGCGATTTGGTGGCCAAGTGGATTGCTATTCAAGATCAAAATATTCAAAAGGTAGTTGATGATCCCTACGAGATCGTGTACACAGCAACGGAACCCCTCAATGGCTTGGAAAAGTATATCCGAAATGAACCGACGAATATGTGTACCCTAATTGCTAAAGCTATGCGAGCTTCCTTTGGGACAGAGCGGATCGATCTGGTGCTCTTTAATAGTGGGTCCGTTCGGATTGACGATCAGCTGAAGGGAGATGTATTAGCCATTGATTGGTTTCGAGCACTACCATTCGGTGGAAATCTCGTCAAAGTAGAGCTAGAAGGTGCTTTGCTAACCAAGTTGTTAGAGACTGGGAAAGACAATAAAGGGACAGGGGGCTATCTGCAGTTTGATCAGTCTGTGCAGCGGGTCAGTCCAGAACACTGGGCATTCGGAGGAAACCCAATAAAACCACAACAGACCTACGTGATAGCCACTACTGGATTTTTATTAAGTGGACTTGAAACGGGTATGGATTTCTTTACCCCAGATAATCCTCAGATAAAAGCAATAGAAGCGTACGAAGATAAGGCCGATGTACGCTCCGATATCCGCAAAGCGGTTATTCGTTATGTGAAAAGCTTAAAGTAGTGGATCTCTAGTTGCGGAAATCGATCAGTTCAATATCGAAAACCAATACTGAATTGGCTGGAATGGGGCCGATGCTCATACTTCCATACCCTAATTGGGAAGGGATAAGAAGAGTTCCTTTGCCCCCTTTCTGGAAAAGGGGAATACCTTCTTGCCAGCCTTGGATCACATTGGTCAACTGAAACTCGGGAATATTGCCCTCCGCCGTTTGGTCAAATATGGTTCCATCCAATAGAGAGCCGGTATATTTTACAGTTACAAAAGAGTTTTTGTTAGGATAGCTATTCCCGGTACCTTCCTGATCGATAATGTAGTAAAGACCAGTTTCAGTCCGCTCGGCATCTAACATATTGTTTTCCAAAAAACGAAGAATTTTTTCTTCGTCGATACTCATTTGATCGTTTCTAGAGCAGCTGGTGAATAAGAGTAGACAAGGTGCTAGCAGAAGGATGGCGAACCTCATGATGTCGTGTTCAGTTTTTATTTTTTTGAAACAGGCCAACTTTTTTTAAGTGCGATTTGATCCAGTTGTTGGCTCTCTTTTTTGTTAATCCCGTAATAACAAATGTAACGGATAAAAGATCAGAATGGATTCAAGAGCGAGCCCCTAAATCCATTCTGGTTATCTATACGACATTTTTAAATATAGGAATGTCTTATTTCAGCAAGCTAACATTACCCTTCTTGATGTAAACTTCACCTCCCAGGCAGTTAATCTCTAAGTAGTAGCCATACACGTCGGGAGTGAGTCGCTGGCCCAAGTAAGTGCCGTCCCAACCTCCATTTGGATCCCGGGTTTCAAATACTTTTTCTCCCCAACGATCATAAACGATAAGATACACTTCGTCAATAAAATTACCTCTTGGTCGGAAGACATCATTTTTTCCATCTCCATTGGGAGAAAAAGCTTGTGGTATAAACAAGTAGGGTTCGATACAAAGTGGATCAATAACCACAACCCGCACTTCCACCTCGTTGGAGCAGCCGTCGTTATTCTCCACGTAAACCGTATACGTAGTTGTCGTGTCCGGGGTAGCTACAGGATCGAGAATGGTTGGGTTGTCTAAGCTTTCGCTTGGCGTCCAATTGTAAGAATAACCCAGGTCTTCGGTGGCTAACAACTGGCTACTTTCTCCCTGTAAAATAGTGTCGGGAGTGGCTGTGGCAAAGAGTGGTGGAGTAAAATCAAAAATGTTGATCAAAGCCGTAGTAGTCGCCTGGCACCCGTGCACATTGGTAGCGACCACATCAAAAGTTTGATCGCCAGTAGGGCTAACAATTACGGTACTTGTGCCTTGACCGCTGATCAGATCAATACCAGGTGTCCAAGTTACATCCACTAATTCTGTCAAATTATCTGCGCTGACAGAAAGACTCACGGTGTCCCGAATACATACGGTAGTCTCTAAATCACCAATCAGTTCAAATCCAAAATTGCTAACGGTTATCGAGTCCACTACCGAACACCCAAAAGCATCCGTCAGCTGGAAGTAGTAGGTATTCGTGGGGTTCGGGTCGACCGTTAAGTCAGGAAGACCGCTCAATATCGTGCCAAAGTCATCTTGATCGGACCACTGATAATTCACCGCTTGATCGGAAATGGTTGTGATCAGAACGTCATTCTCACAAGCCACCGTATCGGGCGTCGCTTCGTAGAGAATAGGTGGTGGCACAATGACCGTAATCATCTGTTCAATCGAACAGGTATCGGGCGAAAAACTACTGATCATCGCCGTGTAGACCGTGGTCTCCGTTGGACTCGCCATCGGGTTAGGGCTGGTTGGATCATCTAAGCCCGTAGCCGGAAACCATTCGTAGCTGTAACTTGGATCAAAATCGGGGTTGAGTGATACGGGTGCTCCGTTACAAGCAGTGATGGTATCGTCTAAGACTTCGTCAATTAAAGCAATTTCCAATATTTGAGTGAGGGTATCCACACAACCATCATCGGAGCTTAGAATCAAAGATACTTCTAGGTTGGTACTTTCGGACAAAATGATCTGTGGATTCGGTAGGGTAGAGGCTCCTCCGGGAGTAAAGTCCCAAAGTCGGTCTAAAAATAAACTTTGGTTGTTAGAGGAAACATCTTGAAACTGGATCACTACTGTATCTGAGCAGCTTTCGTACTCGTACGTAAAGTCAACATTGATCTCCGGTGGCCCTACGTAAATATCAATCATAGCAGTATCCGGACAAGGTAAGAATGGTGGTAGGCTAAGAGTTACCGTATACCACCCCGTATCTGGGTACGTATAATACGGATTTGGCAAGGTTGAACTAGCGGTAGGGTCGGTGGGGTCACCAAAGTTCCAAATATAGAAAGGAGCTAAGTCATCATCATTGAAAAATTGAACGGAGGTTCCGCTACATTGGGTGAAATAAACGAAGCTTTGTGCGTCCAGGGTATCTACTACTGCTAAGGAAACGGAATCCTCCCAGGTACAACCATTTTGGTTGGTAGATTCTACGTAAAGGGTGAAATTACCGGGTTCCTCTGGGAAAATGGTCGGGGTCGCCGTTGAATCTCCTGCCCAAATGAGAGAATCAGGTTCCCAATTGTACACCAATACATCGTCCGCATCTAAGTTTTGTAGCGCGATTTCCAAAGAATCACCCAAGCAAATAAAGAACAGACTGTCGATCTGGGTATTAACTCCAATGCCATTAACGGTGACGGTATCTCGGGCGGTGCAGCCAAATGGATCGGTCGCCTGCACGTAGTAGTCCGTTTCGCCGAAGGGGGTAACTAAAGCCGAATCGACTACACTAATGATGATATTGATGTCGGGGTCCAGGGCCCACTGGTAACTTTGGGCTTGGTCACTTTGGGCAAAAACGATCACACTAGGCTCACAAGTGGTGGTATCCGGTCCGGCATCAATCTCAATGATTTCAGGTACTAAAACGGTTATTTCTCGTACAATGGAACAGTCTGCGGAATCAATAATGGTCACTCCGTAGGTAGTGGTACTATCTGGAGAGGCTGTAGGGTTAGCCAGGGTAGAATCGTTGAGCGTAGCCGTGGGATTCCAGAGGTAACCGTATTGGTCATCAAAAAGCGGATTGAGCTCAATGCTATCTCCCGGGCAGAGAAACAGGGTGTCTGCCGGGAGTTCTTCTTCGATCAATTCTACCGGAATAATTGCCGGAAATGACTGTTCGCAACCAATTTCATTCGTGATGGTCAGTGTAACTATGTAATTACCAGTTTCCGGAAAGACAAAGATCGGTTCGGCTAAATCGGACATCTGGCCATTACTAGTCACCCACTCGTAGTCGGTGATCGAATAAATCGAATCAAAAGAAGTATTCTGCATCTGAATGACCAAACTATCGGAGCATTCATCGTTGGTGTAGAAGAAGCTAGGCACCAAGGAGTTATATTGTACATTGACCTGTTCAAACGTGGTGTCTGCACATTCTGAATTGGGTTCGGCGATGAGCATAATCGTGTAGGTCCCAGAGTCCGGATAGGTATACGTTGGATTCGTGGCTGATCCCACAGCGGTGGGATCATTGATGATGTCAAAATACCACTCGAAGTCATTAGCATTGGTACTCTGGTTCGTAAAATCAACGGTCAAATCGCATTCTAGGTCTGGAACAAAAAAGGCGGAGGTGGTTTGCCCGCATTCTCCCACATTGTACTGGAAGTCCCGCCGGGTCGTGGAGATTAGCTCTCCATCGCGGAATTCATCGACGCAAACCCCCACTACAAATTGACCAATGGTGTTGGGGGTACCGGTTAATAGGCCGGTCACCGGATCGATAGTCAGTGGATCGCCTCCCGTGGTTCCATTCAACATATTATCGATATTGTAAGGAGGGTCAATCCAGGTAATTTCCTGGTAGGGTGGGTTATTGGGGGGCTGCGGTTGAGGATTGGCCGGAGAAGCACCTTCCAAAGGCGTACACATCTTGTATACGATACTATCACCGTCGGGCTCAAAAGCAGCTTGGCTAAAGTTGATTGGTTCGTTTACGCATATATACAAGGGCGGCCACTCCTGAAACTGAGCATTGGTGTTACACTCCAATAAGGCTTTCTCCGAAATGAAAACCCCAAAGGTAGCACCGGTGTCCAGCGGACCAACAATATTAGAGATTGTTACGTTCCGGCAGCAGCGTTGATACGCTAATTGATACCCACCGATTTGTGGAGGAAGAGTCACTATGGTGGTATACGTAGTTGTATGTACACAGACGTTGGGTGGTGCCACAAAACATTCAGAAGAAAGGACTGGATCTAGGGTATCGTTTAAGACGGGATCCCAAGGAATGAGAATTGATTGGACGAGTTCGTTGGTTTGACCATCAAAAACGCCAATGGCGGCTGGGTCATCAAAGAAAGCCCCCGGAGCACCGTTAAAACAGTCCCGAAATACCGTTAGGGTGATCTCATATTGATCATTTCCCAGGCAAGTGTAGTTCATCTCACCCCCTACGATATGAGTCGCCTGAGCGGAGTTTGCGACTAGGCAGCAGAGAAAGAATCCCGCTAAAAAGCGGTAAAGAGATCGCATAAGCAGCTGTGTTTTCATTCGATTTAGCGTTGGGGATCCGAGCTCCAGAGCAGTTGTTCGAATCAGGGTATTAGCGGATTGAGCACTATTAAATTTAGAAAAAGACCCTGCAAAAGCAAATGGATGCTGCCCAAGAGTCGGAAAAATCTTGAATTCAGCAAAAAATGAGCATATGGTCCAGGCCCAAAAGGTATCTTTAACCTTCAATACTTTATACCCTAAATTGCTAACCATTTTGACGGGTTCTTTTTGCCCAGCTCATCGTT
>JBCDIO010000027.1:0-12599 GCA_038748815.1 Bacteroidota bacterium | reverse complement strand
GACCTAGACTTCGATGGGGTGGGAAATCCTTGCGATAACTGTCCCTTTGATGCGAATCCGAACCAAGCCGATATCAACAACAACGGCATCGGAGATATATGTGAAGAGGTGAGTTCCGGGAAGCCGGTGGTGATTGGCAATGACTTAGAATGGAACCAAGGGTCATTCTTAGCAAATACGATTTCGATTACTCCAAACCCTGCGACTGATTTGGTCGGGGTTGATTTATACGCCTTTCTGGGAGAAGGCTGTCAGGTGCGTTTGGTGGACCAGTACGGTCGGCTGATGTACCGCAGAGATTTCCCAGTCCTAAAAAACCGAGTCTTACATATCTCATTAGCAGATGCGCAAATTCCGGCAGGTTTATACTTCCTGCAGGTGGAAAGTGTATCGACCATGATCACCAAGAAATTGAAAGTCTACTAACGCAGCCCTTCTGCGATGTACAATTTCGGGTTCAGGATTCGCTCCTGGGCCCGTTTTTTGTGGTAGCTTCTCTAAATGGCTTCGCTTTGGGTATAAACGGGAGCGAGCTTCCATATCTCATATGGAAGGTCAACTCCGCAGGGGATAGGAACTCCCAGCGCATCGGTGGATGCTGAGTTCCAGGCCCGCTGGGAGCTATCTGGTGCAGATAGAGACCGAGCGGGGTGTCTTGAGTCCATTGGTTCAAATTGTAAAATAGGATGAGACCTACCTCCCACCGGCTGTCGCGCAGGCGGTGGGAGGAAAAAAGATAGCTTGGGAAGTACAGCTATTCCGAAGGTAAGCTTTCCGAATATTATGGCCAGGGTTTGCGCCCCCAGCGTTCATTCGTTATCCACTTCTTCCAGTCGCCCGGTCGAAGTACTTACCCGATGCCAGATTCTCCCGAGGGAGATATACGTTGTGATTGATCGGCACCTTAGACTTGGCTTGTATAGCGGCTCCTAGGTCCGCGCTTTACAACGAGGGAGGTTGGTCCTCCGGCCATTAATCAGGCGTTCCCCGGGGCTTGCCCCGAAGCCGGCCTGAAAGAATGTGCACCGCCTGAGCCGATCTTGCGGACCGCGCTCAGCCCATATTTTTCAATGGGTTTAGGCAACTACTACATCACAACGCCCAGGACTTTCGCTTGTTTAGTTGAGACGGGACTCGAACCCGCAACCTTCAGATCTCTAATCCGACGCCCTACCAATTGGGCTACTCGTGCAAAAGTGCTTTCGGACCGTTGGAAGAAGTGTCCTGGGATGGCTCCGTGGATTTTTGCCCACAGAATACCAAACTCCTTCCTGCAAACCTCCCGGTTCACGGTATGACTGGATAACGATTCCTTTCGGAACACTTACCCATAGTACTGGTAGCAGCCCATACTCCGGGGGATAACCGGAATAGAACCACATCCTACAACTTTCTCTATCGGTGTCTCCACCTCAACCCTGTGGTCCGCCACAGGGTATACTGGCTATACGATCTCAGCGGTCGCCCCGGACCGTATATCGCAGTACGCTGGTTGCTTGCTTGCTCAAACTCTTCTTGCGAAAAGTCTCCGGCGGCCCGTCGGCCGATCCGGATTTATCCCCGTTACCAGGTTTATCTTGGAAGCCGAAGCTTCCCGGACCACAAGCGGCCCTTTATCAAGACTCCTCTCTTTCGAGAGTTGCTTTGATCTTTATCATTTCAAAGAACAAAATATCACATGGTTGTATCAGTGAAGGGCGTAATGGCCTTCATCTGATCCAAAAGGGTAGAAGCACAAGGCTCCCGAAAATATAAGTTGAAATTTCTGGAATCCGATCGAACTCCAGTGAAGGAGTGATGATCAGCGATCCAGTCTAAAATTTGGATTTTGCATGATTCATTGTTGTTATGTGCGCTTGCACAACACCACTAACTGGATCACAAAAAGAATAGTTCCCAGCGGGTGAAAAAAAGTGGAATTTTTTTTGCGAGCCCGGCTAGTATGCAAACAAGTTTGGTAAGATCGTGTTGAGAGAATATGAAAAAACAACAAGCTAAAGCGGGGCAGGAGAGTGTCTGGGATTATCCACGGCCGCCGCGGGTAGAGGCCACCAAGAAGACCATTCTGATTGAAGTTGGAGGCATTACCCTCGTAGAGACTAATCGCGCTTACCGGGTACTGGAAACCAGTCATCCGCCGGTGTACTATTTTCCGCAAGCAGATATCGCAATGGATTATTTGGTGCCCAGCCGCAAGATGAGCACCTACTGCGAGTGGAAAGGCCGCGCGCATTACTGGGATTTGGACTTACCGAATAAACAAACCGAGGCCGTGGCTTGGAGTTACGAATTACCAAGGGGTGGTTTTGAAGTGATTAAAGATTATCTGGCTTTTTATCCGTCGAAAATGGACACCTGCTGGGTGGATGGAGAAATGGTGCAAGCCCAGGACGGTGATTTCTACGGCGGCTGGATCACTAAGGATATTGTGGGGCCTTTTAAGGGTGGGCCGGGTACTTGGGGCTGGTAGTCCGATACAGATGCTGCCTAAGCAGCATCTGTATCGGACCCGTTCTTTGAGATGCGCGTTTTGGTATCCGTCTACGAGATTTCTGAGCTCTATGGCACTTACACAAATAGGTGCCAATTTGTAATAAGAGTGCTATTTTGTATGGATGGGAAAAAAAACAACGAGCCTTTTTAGAGATAAGCGTTTAGATGTGGTGTATTCCAAGCTATTAGATAGTATGCAAACTCGGCATGCGGTTGTTTTGCATCAATTGGGTGAAAATATAGCGGAGGAAGCGCAATACAGACGTTTTATCCATAATCGCAAAATCACTCCAGACCGGATCTTAAGTCACTATTGGCGTAGTAGTAGTTTGGAGATGAAGGATAAGCATCTGCTAGTGGTTAGTGATACGTCGACCTTAAGCTTTGCTAAGCGAGCGGACCGGGAGCGCTTGGGAGCGCTTGGGGGTAGCCATAAAAAGGAAGGTTATGATATCCACCCATCGATTTTCTTAGACGCGCAGAATGGTGGGTGTTATGGGTTGGGAGGGATTGATTTCTTTGAAGATGAGCATATCGAGACACCGGAGCAGAAAAAGGCTCAATTGGATCGTCGAGAGCAAGTGTGGAAAATGCCTTTGGAGGACAAAGAGAGCTATAAGTGGATTTCCTCCCCCCGTAAGGCCATTGAAAACAATGCTGGTGCAGCCCGGTATACGCTGGTAGGGGATCGGGAAAGCGATAGCTACACGGTCATTTATCGAACCGAGGAACAAGGCCATGGGTATGTTTATCGAAGTAGTCAGGATCGCAAGTTGTACCAACATCCAGAAGGTAAAAAGTTGTATGAACAACTACAGCAGTGGCCCGTGGAAGACCTCTATTCGGTGGATGTGAGTGCCACCAAAGAACGCACGGCTCATACCGCCCAATTAGCCCTCAAGTTTGGCCACGTTCGCATCCAGCGACCCCGTAGTTCCCGCATCAAAGACTTACCCCTGTTCATCCCTATGTACGTCGTCCAAGCCCGAGAAATCCCTGATTCGGTGATTGGTGAAGAAAAGCCAGTGAACTGGGTCTTATTGACTTCTCATCCGGTTCATACCAAGCAGGAGGCCCATCAGATCATCCAATGGTATTGCTGGCGTTGGACCATTGAACAGGCTTTTCGAACCGCTAAGACTAAAGGGCTGGATATCGAATCTTCCGAAGTGAAAACAGCCCATGGACTACGAAATCTAACCACCCTAGCCTTGATAGCTGCTTTACAAGTGATGCTTTTGGTCCAAGCCCGACAAGGCAATACAGACCAAGTCATTCAGCAGGCTTTTCTCGAACATGAACTCCCTTGCTTAATGGCTCTGAATCGTAAATTAGAGGGAAACACCCAGAAAAGTAAAAATCCATACCATCCAAAGGAGTTAGCCTATGCTACTTGGATTATTGCTAGACTCGGAGGCTGGAAGGGCTATCAGAAGAAAAAACCTCCAGGACCCATTACCATCATCAATGGCCTGACTCGATTCTACGACATCTTACGTGGATACTACCTCATTATTTAAACCCATATTTTAATCCATCCTACTTGAAATGACCACTTGTGTAAGTGCCATAGATTTCTATGCTCTCGTAGACGGATCCTGAACCCCGAATTTTAAAAAAAACGGCTCGAATACTACTTTTGCAGGCTAAGAAGACCTAAACCATTTCGCTTCAGGTATATCTCCAAACCGTAGTGCTTTGGGTATATTTATCGTTGCAGAATGAGTATCCCATTCCGAAAAAAGAGTCGATGGAATCATTGCAAGCCTACCTACGTGAGCGAATCAATTTGTCTAAAGCAGACTTTGATTTATTGGTTGACGTCTCCGTATCTCTAAACGTACCTGCCAAGACTCGTTTTTTGGAGGAGGAAAAGTCGACGGATGTCCTTTATTTTCTGAGTGAAGGAATCGTGCGTGGGTTTAAGAATAAGGACGGAAAGCTGGTGGTCGAGCACCTGGTGGGCCCGAATCAGTTCATTACCTCCATGGAGAGTTTTTTTCAAGGGCTTCCATCTGTGGATACCTTCGAGACGCTGAGTAACTGTTTGCTGGTCCGAATATCAAGGGCAGATTTAGAGCGTCTCAAAGCGGCTAATCCAGCTTGGAATCAACTAATTGAGTCGATCATCAGCGAAAGTCTTCAGTGTAAGATGGAGCGGATTCACGACTTCCAGACACTTACCGCTAAGGAACGCTACGTGAAATTTGTGGAGACCAATCCCGACTTAGCCCTACGGGTTTCCATTGAGAATATTGCCTCCTTTCTGGGGGTAGAACCGCCTTCTCTAAGTCGCATTCGCCGGCAGCTAAGTTTCTAACAAATGTTATTTTAAGTTGAGCTTAATGGCTTGAACTTTGCCCAAAAAGAAAGATATGGGTAAAGAGATTTCTTTAGTTACCGGAGCGAATGGGCATCTCGGTAATAACTTATTACGACTGCTTCTAACCAAGGGGGAACAAACAGTTGCGGCGGTGCGAAATACCAAGCATACCGTGCCTTTTGCTGATTTGAATTGCCCGGTAGTCCATGCGGATATTACGGATCAGGACTCCTTGCTAAAGGCCTTTCAAGGGGTGACGAATGTCTACGCGGTTGGTGCCGCTTTTCGAATGTGGGCCAAGCGACCGAAGGAAGAGATTTATGAGGTTAATGTGCAAGGAACGCGCAATGTATTTGAGGCTGCGCATGCTTGTGGAGTGCAGAATATTGTATACGTGAGTTCGGTTGCCGCCCTTGATTTTACCAAGCTCCCCGCCAAAGAAAGCAATGGGTATAATACGGATCGCCGTAATTGGTATTACAATTCGAAGAACGATTCTGATCGGTTAGCCCTGGAACTGGGAGCCAAATACGGTATTCGTACCGTCTTAATTTTACCTGCTGCTATGGTTGGTGGGATAGCGCATAAGCTGAGCTATTCCAACCGACTGGTTTGGCAGATTTTGCGGGGCGAAATTCCGGTAGATACGAATATTACCCTCAATTGGATTGATGTGCAAGACGTGGCCCGGGGAGCTTACCAAGCCATGCAGCAAGGTCGCGATGGTGAACGCTACATTCTGGCCAACGAACGGCATACCTCGATCCAGGAGAGTGTGCAGATGGCCGCAGGGGCCTTTCCAGAACTCCGGCTAAAAACACCCAAAAAAGTACCGCGGGCACTACTTTACGCAGTAGCTAGTCTGATGGAATTTGCGAGTTATTGGACGGGAAAAGAGCCTTTGCTTCAGCGCCATTACCTGGATATGTTCTACGGCCTAAAGCAGGATTACGATATTAGTAAGGCACAAATGGAATTAGATTTTCACCCCAAATCTTCCGAGGAAGCCCTGTTGGATGCCATCCGCTATTTACGGGAGGAATGGAAGCCAATGGAGTGATTGGGGGCGATACATTCTAATCAAAAGGAGAGGAGTGTTTCTTTGGTTTTGTATCTTGGATTTTCACCATACCTACTTTAAGAAAATCGAGCTTCATGCAATGGAATCCCGATCTATATACCAGTAAACACGCCTTCGTTTTTGATTACGGAGCTTCCCTCATCGAGCTGTTACAGCCCCAGCCCTCGGAGCGTATCTTAGATCTGGGCTGCGGTACTGGAGAACTCACTCAGCAAATTGCGCAGCGCAGCCCCGAGACCACCGGCATGGATCAATCACCGGAGATGGTGCAAAAAGCCCAAGATGCGTTTCCTGGAGTAAACTTCATCGTGGGAGATGCAGCTCATTTTCAATTTCCAAAGAAATTTCACGCTATTTTTTCCAATGCGACCTTGCATTGGGTATCGAATTATCGGGCCGCGGCTCAGTGTATGTACGATAACCTCCTGCCCGAGGGGCGTATGGTGATAGAATTTGGTGGAAAGGGTAATGTACAGTCTATCGTCCAAAGCTTGCAAAAGCAATTGGCAGCGCGTGGTTACACCGAGCAATCCATGCACCAACCCTGGTATTTTCCATCGATTGGGGCCTATAGTACCGTATTGGAGACGGTTGGTTTTCGGGTTACCTTCGCTCAACACTACGACCGTCCGACCAAATTAGTGGACGCGGAGAATGGGATTGTAGACTGGATCCGTATGTTTGGGAAAAGCTTTTTTGTGGGTGTAGCAGAACGGGATATTACCGCTATTTCGCAAGCGGTGCAAGAAGCACTCAAAGCGGATTTATGGCAAGAAGATGGTTGGTACGCGGACTATAAACGAATTCGAATGGTAGCGATCAAGGAACTCTAAAGAATGAACATGAACCAAGTGAAACGGACCAATTGGCGGAGTTTAGGCATTGAATTCTTCTCCATCTTCATTGCCGTGGTCTCCGCCTTTGCGCTAAACAACTGGAACGAGAATCGGAGGGATGCCGAGGCCGCTTCCAAAATCATGGCCGAAATATCGAATGGACTGGAAAAAGACCGAGAAGATATCCGGGTCAATATGCTGGGCCACGAAGCGGGAATTAGGGCCTGTCAGTTTTGGCGAGAGGTCGCCCAAGGGCAGGAAGTCTTTACGGACACAGTATTGGCGCATTACTCCAATTTGGTCCGCGACTATATCTCCATCCAGAATGTCTCGGGCTACGAAACCTTAAAATCTCGTGGTTTGGAGCTCATTGAGGATGACTCGCTGCGACGCGATATTATCGCTCTCTACGAATACGACTATAAGATTCTCAAAAACTTCGAGGAAGAATACCACGAAATGCAATATCAAGAGAATTACTTTCAGGTAATCAATGGTATGGTTGCTCCTTATCTAATCTTTGATTCCAGGGGCAATATAGTAGGGCTCGAACGGCCGTTAAAATGGAGCGCCTCCGAGCAAAAGATCTTCCTGAGCTATCTGTGGAAAATCGAAATGAACCGCCGCTTCCTCCTCAGCTATTACGGGCACACCAAAGAAAAAGTACAACAATTGCAGGAGCAGATTAAGGAGCAACTGGGATCGTGATGCTGGGAATAACACCTCACTGCTTGATAAGTAGTGAGTCTAAATTAAAGCGAGAATAAAGAGTTCTTTGAAAAGTTGATAGAATATTCGGTATTTAAGTTTTGGGAAATAGTCAAGACAGCACTTTTGAGATGATTGAATGAAAGATAATCATGTGGTTGTAACCAATCATATTTCATCTTTCTCCACAACATTTCAATGAGATTCAAATGAGGGCTGTATGGCGGCAAATAAAAAATGAACAATCCTTTGTCTGCCCAGGAATCCATGCGTTGTTTAATGATTTTAGCGGTATGCCAAGTAGCTTGGTCTAAGACAATCACTGTTGTTTGTTGAATTTCATCCGCCAGTTGGTCAAGGCATTTCAAAATGTAGAAACTGTTGACGTTTTGATGAGTCCAATGCATGATGGCTTGACCATATCGGCTCATCATGCCAAATACATTTCCAACATGTTGCCGCTGCGAAGCAATGGCAGTTTGCTTTCCAACCGGTAACCAACCATATGGAATATAAGGTTCTAGATTAAAACCCGTTTCATCACCAAATAATAAGTCAATCAAGCCTGCATCCTCGAGTTTTAAAAGGATTTTCAGCTTTTTGAGCTTTTGCTCATAAAGGGCGGCATCCGGCTTTTTTAAAGGACTTCTGCGGAATCGTTTCCATCGGCGCTTAAGTTTTTTAAAAACCGTTTTAAGGTAAGTTTAGATAAATCCACTCCTAATCCTTCTTTAATCTCAGCAAGTACTTTGTTTAAGTTCTTCGGAGATTTTTCAATGGCTTGTTCGACTTGGCTGACATGGTCTTTTCGGTCTAATTGCAAAATTGGCTTTCGACCCCGACCTTTTTTATCCGCAAGAGCTTCTATACCGCCAGATTCCCATTTATCCATCCAACGGTAAATGCTTAGCAAGCTAACTTCGAATATTTCACAAAGTTGCTTCGTCTCATAGCCTTGGTAGGAAAGAAGAATGGCCTTACAACGATTTCGAAAACGATGGCTTTTGCCCGTTTTGAATCCCTTTTGAAGGGCTTGAACTTCTGTTTCTGTCAAATTTTCAATAAATCTTTTCTTTCGACTCATTTGGCAAAAGTATAAACTCTTTATCTTATATCATTATTTTTGAATAAGTACTTAACTCCGAATATTTCCTTCCCGTCAGCATCAATAAAAACAGATTCTCCTTCCCGTTGAACCAAGGCTAAGCCATCGCTAAAGGCTTGTGTTTTGGTATAGGTACAGGGAATAACGATCTTCCCTTCTAGATTTACATAGCCCCACTTTTTTTCTCGTTGGATGGGAGCTAAGCCTTCCGAGTATTCCAGGGGCTCCACCGGTAGATCAATCCGTTCATTCTGGGTATTGATCCAATACACCTCTCCCCCACTCGCTGCGGTATATAGGGTAGGCTCCTCATTCCAGAATAGGTAATCGTAGTGCAACGGAATCAGAATCTTTCTCTTTTCCGAGATTACACCATACTTACCATCTACCCGCACGATGATTTGATCGGGGCTATGCTTGGTGATCAAGTGAATCGCTTCTTGGTAATTTTGGAGTTTTTGCTGACAGCTACTCAGCAACAGCAGAGGCAAGCAAAGAATAGGAATCAAACGGGACATACGAACTCAGTTGTTTGATCCGGAAGGTACGAAGACCTGCAAAGACCAGGAAGTTATCCCTGAGTCAAAGGAACTACTCTTTATACCGATACACTCCGTCTAAACAACCCGCCCAGATGACCCCTTCCTGATCTTCCAGAATTCCAAAAAACATACGTTCCTCGGTAATCACTTCGGTGACGGTAGGTTCTTCTTCCTCCAGCGTATGGGCATCGTAGCGCGAAAGGGCCCACCAGTGGCTTTTGCTACTATGTGAACTGGTCCAAATATTACCGGCTCGATCTTCGTATAGATAGCCCACAAAGTCGGATGTGAATTGCTTGAAACGTTTCCCGTCGTAGCGCCAAAGCCCATCATTACCTCCCCACCACATATTACCGGAGCGGTCTTTGATGATATGCCGCACATTTCCGAAGCCTTTCCCCTCGTGGTTACGCAATTTGGTAAAGGAGGTTCCATCGTACTGAAAGGCATAGCCTCGGGTACCGATCCAAAAGGTACCTTCTTCATCTTCGATGATGGTGTTCACATCGTCATTGAGTTTGCCATATTCGATATGGTAATTCTTGAAATGGCCATTTTCGTAGACGCTAATCCCGGCCAGGGTACCAAACCAAAGCTTACCGGAGCGGTCCTCGTAGATATTGGTAACTTGATTATCAACGAGGCCATCTTCGGTCGTAAAGTTCTTGAATGTTTGACCATCAAATTGGTAGACTCCTCCGCCAATGGTCCCAAACCAAATATGGCCCTTCTGATCTTCCAAAACACTAAAAAAACGATGATCAATGATACCTAGTGTCATATTGGTATACTCCCTTCCATCGAATTTAATGGCTCCGTTGAACGTGGCAAACCAAATATTGCCGGCTCGATCTTGGATGATATTGCGGGTAATGGCATTGGGGGCTTCGGCATATATCCAAGAATCAACTTTCCCGGACGGAGAGGTTGGAGGAACTGGTTCGGTAGATTCTTGGGTATTGGTTTCAGAAACCTGGCAAGACAATACCGGTAAGCATAGAGCGAAGAGTACAAAAAAGCAGCTTGGTTTGAGCATAGACAGTCGCAGATTGATGAATGATCAGATGCTCAAAGTAGGAGAAATTCTGACTAGATTCGGCTTGCCACTCCGATTCGGCGGGAGCATAAGTCGAACTTTTACAAACATTTACATTCTTAACCCTAAAACCGCTCACCGGAGCTATCCAGGTCCCAAATAGCATCCGTTAAGGCAAATTCCTGGAACATCGCTTTCGCTTCCTGAATGGTCCACTTTTTCCATGCCGGATTGAGATGATTTCCGTACCACTTCTGTGAAAACTGCCAGATTCGCTCAATGGGCTGTAAATCTCCCCGTGGGATTTGATGCCGCTCCGACCAAGCCTGCACTTGTTCGTCATTCTCAAAAACGAGCATGGTACTACAAGTGTAGATCACATTGTCCCAAGCGTTCTTCATCGGAATTGGAAAATGAATGAAGTAGTTCTTTTCTTGAATTTCTCCATCTCGGATATGGATAACAATTTGCTGGCTTTCGGCCCCGAGGGTTGTGGTAATCTTCACATCTTCTTGGAGTAGAGCGGCTATTCCTAGAGAGCACCAGGCGCAATTTCCCCACCAGGCACCGCGTGCTGATTCCACATAAAAATTGGTTGGGGCTAAGGAGAACGGATGAATGACCCAGACTTTGGGTTCGTTTGGATGCAAAACGACGCCATGGTATTCTTGCAAATCGTAGAGGCCTTGGATCACTTCATCGTCCGAGGCATCCAATAAAGTACTCAGGGACTGCACATTAGGCGCGTGCCCCCGGTCGATGATTTCTTTGATGAGCGTATAATGAAGGTTAGCGGGGGTGATCATAAGCGTATTGAAAGGCAGATTCAATACAAGGTAAGATTGTTTGTGGGTATCCAGAATGGCAATGGGGATGAAAAATCGGTCACAATAAACAAGGGGTTGTGTTTATTTTAAACACAACCCCTAAGCTAAATAACTATCACCTATAAATAGTTTCTTTGATCAAACTGGGTAAGAGCGTTCAACAGGCCACTCATCGTCATATCCTTCTTTCCAATCCTGTGTTGCTAATTCTTCATCTGTTGCTAAGCAATCTTCTAAGCCTGCTCGGATTTTGGCCTCGTCCATATCTTGACCGATGATAACAATTTCGGTTTTCCGATCGCCGAACTGTTCATCCCATCCGTCTTCAATATGTGCTCTATTTTCTCTGTAAGAGAGATAACGCATTCTTTTTTCTATGGGCATACTACTCCACCAAACGCCAGCACTGTCCGTTTGTAGAGAACCTCCAGCTTGGCCCCAGATCAATGCTTGATCAGGGCGGGAGGATATCCAGAATAGCCCTTTGCTGCGAATAATATTGTTTGGGAAAATATGTTGGACATAGTGCCAAAAACGCAATGGATCGAATGGCTTATTAGCCCGAAACACGAAAGAACCAATACCATACTCTTCGGTTTCTGGCGTGTGTTCTTCTTTATTTAATTCCTCGATCCACCCTGCACTCTGTTCCGCTTCTTCAAAATCAAACAATCCTGTATTGAGAATTTTTTTGGGGTTCACCTGGCTGAAACTGGATTCAATAATCCGGGCCCCAGGATTGAGTTTTTTAATTGCGGCTTTCAGAACACCTAGATGTTCTTCTGTCACTAGGTCCGTTTTATTTAGAATAATTACGTTGGCAAATTCGATCTGATCCGTGAGCAGATTAACGATAGTCCGGTAATCCCCTTCAATATCTGTTAGTTGTCGATCCATAAGGGTTTCGACGCTCCCAAAATCCTTGAAGAAATTAAAGGCATCAACTACCGTCACCATCGTATCGATATAACTGAACTTAGAAAGATCAATACTATTTTCTTCGTCGACAAAGGAAAAGGTCTGGGCAACGGGAATCGGTTCACTAATCCCTGTACTCTCGATGAGCAGGTAGTCAAATCGATTTTCTTTAGCTAGCCGTTCTACTTCGATCATAAGATCTTCTCGAAGGGTGCAACAGATACAACCGTTACTCATTTCCACCAATTTCTCTTCGGTACGAGAAAGGGTATTTTCATTTTTCACCAATTCGGCATCGACATTCACTTCGCTCATGTCATTGACAATCACGGCGACCTTTAAGCCTTCCTTATTATGCAGAACATGGTTAAGTAGCGTTGTTTTACCAGCTCCTAGAAAACCACTTAGCACGGTTACTGGTAATTTCTTTATTGCATTCATACTTGTTGTAGCCATTGAATAACATTTGAGAGATGTTGTTGTCCGTACAACTTGACAAACTTCTGAGTCTCCGGACTCTTTCGGTTTTGGTAGACCGATAAGCGTTTTTCCGCAAACTCTTTGGTGAGCTTAATTTTACAATCGTGCTCTATACAATTCTTCCACTCGGAAAAGGTCCTTGGTATCATGCTAGAAGTTTAAAAATTCGTTGGTGTCTATTCTCAAAACAATTCTCGTTAGTCCAGCTTGTTCGATGGCCGGGCTACGGTGTAAAATAGGGGTGGCTTCT
>JBCDIO010000026.1:0-12675 GCA_038748815.1 Bacteroidota bacterium | reverse complement strand
GATGATTCGAGCTATCAGCAAGACCATAAGTGGGGGCACAGTGATCGAATGCGAGCCCGCCGACGTAAGACTCGCTTCCACAAATAAAAAGCTACCTGCCAAGGGCAGGTAGCGAACGTTGGATTTATCTGGTAATTGAGAAAGTTTCTAGAGGTATATACCCAAAACGAAGTGGTTTGAGTCGTTCTCACTCGCCCCTGTACTCGTCTACATCGTTGCAAAGCCTCGCCGAAACTACAGCTTCGCCTACGTTTTGCGCCTTGTTGACAAGCACATGGACTTCGCGTTAACTTTCCCAAACCACTTCGCTTTGGGTATAGATACATTCGAAAAAGTATCCTATTGCCTTCCTATCTCTTATCTAGCATTTTTTAAGTCTTCATCGCAGGGAGCGGATTAGTTATCTCCACCAACCCGACCGGCTTCTGCTTCGATACCCGTTTTGCGTTTCCGAGATTTCACATTCTGGTTACCGAAATTATAACTAATACTCAAGGAAGCCCGGCGGCTATCCCAGCGACCACTACCGGAACTCACTAAACCGTTGAACTCAGATACACCGTCCCAACCCGACTGGTAGAAGATATCGTTTACAGCCACCCGTACATTCATCGCGTCATTGAAGAATCGGCGTTGAATACCTAGGTCTAAACTCCACTGAGACTCGTAGCGGAACACGCCACCCCAAACCCCAGGGCCAGCGAACCAACCAGAAATCTCTCCTTTGAAACCTTTGGGTAGATTGAAGGTTTGTTGTTGGTAGATATTGTAAGTAAATGCTTGGACATCTACTACAGCACCATCACCATAATCTGCTTGATTATCAAGGTAAGAAGCACCAAGGTTAAAGTAACCACTCCACCATTTGGTAAACTGAATTGGAGCAGAAATATTTAGTCCCACAACGGTCTGACTAGCTAAATTTTCCCAGGTAATAAAGCCCGCTCGATCGTCCGTCTCGGAAGGAGCGATCAAACGAGTGATCTGATCCTCGGTCAAACTGTACGAAAGCTTGAAATTGTAGCGCCAAGCCAAGGTATAACCTAGCTCGAAGTTATTGACAATCTCTGGGCGTAGGAAAGGATTCCCTTTCTCAAAGGACAATAAGCTAGCTTGTTGATTAAAGGGATTCAGTACATTATAATCGGGGCGGTTGATTCGGCGACCGTAGTTAAGTGCCAACATATGCTTGGGAGCAACTTGCCAGGTAAGTCCGGCACTGGGGAACCAGCTTAGATAGTTCAATACGACCGGATCTTCGTTCAATTCTTCCACGAAAGCGGTAAGAGTACCCAAGGCATCCGTTTGCTCTGCCCGTAAGCCCGCCGAGAAATTCCATTTCTCATTGATCGGACGATTATAGCTAATGTATCCGGCATATACGTTCTCGATGTATTCAAACTCATTGGAAAGTGAATCATCCTGAATGGCTATCTCATCAATCACATCGAAGACTAAAAAGGTATTATCGGAGACCACCCGGGTCAATTTGGCCCCGGCCCCAAAGACTCCTCCAAAGAGCTTTTGTTCGTAATCTAGCTTCGCAGAATAGATACCAATATCAGACGGTGATTCAAAACTATTGATCACCTCGGTTAATACATTGGTTCGAGTGGCATCAAAGAATTGATTCGGCTGAAAGTTGTCTTGCAGGTTTTGGTAATTCCCGTAATCTAAATCAATATTCACCGTTCGTCCATCCCGATTATCGAACCGGTAATTAATATTGTAGGTCATCCGATCGCGATTTCCCGACGAGCGAGAGTCCGCAACGAGCACACTATCAACTTGGTCTGGAGCACTCGCTTGCGAAATATCAATGATATCTAAGTTGTCGGTATCGAAGTTATTGGTTCCGCCACCAACTAAGAATCCAAGAGTATGCTTATCTCCTAGAAAGAAGTCCGTACCAACGCGGAAATTAGCGAAGTCATAGGTATTGGTATTATCCATTACTTCGTCCATCAACAAACCATTTTGGAAACTCTCAAAAGTCAACTTATTGAAGCCTTGTCCTAAACCGCCACCAACGGAGACAAAACCGTTCATAAATCGATTACGGTAATTTCCAGTAGCACTCAGATTAGAGCGATTATAAACCCCCTGGCTGCTGGTCAAGGAAACGGAACCATTTCCTCCCAGATTTTTATCTTTCTTCAAACGAATATCAATGATCCCGGCATTTCCTTCCGCTTCGTACTTAGCACCCGGGTTCGTGATAATTTCAATCCGGTCAATTTGCTCTGCGGGTAAATTCTCTAAATAATTCGTAAGATCCTCCCCCGTTATAGGTAGGCGTTTACCATCTACGTACAATAAAGCCCCCGCTCGACCCAGGACATTGATATTATTGTTGTTGTCCACCGTGACCCCAGGTGCTTTACGAAGCAAGGAGATCGCATCTGCACCGGTACTATTGATGGTTCCTTGGACATTGAATACAGTCCGGTCAGGCTTTACCTCCACCATAGCCCGTGAAGCAGTAACAATGGCTTCCTCCAATTCAATAGCGGCGGGTGCAAACGCAACAATACCTAGATCCAACTGCTGATTGTCGGTAAGCTGAACATTGTCCTTCCGGAAATCAGCATATCCAACGTAGGTAGCCGTAATAAAATAGTTGCCAGCCGATAAACCGTCCATCCGGAATACCCCACTTTCGTCCGATACCTCCACTTTGAGCATGGAACTATCCGCGGCATTGTATAAAACCACATTAGAGAATAAGACGGGCTCGCCTTCGGCGGTTTGGAGGACGCCTTTGATGCTGGCGGTTTGGGAAAAGAGCGTCACTCCTAAAAAGAGTGCCACTAGTGTAGAAGTAATTGTTTTCATAAAGATCAGGATTGCTGTTATCAAAGACAATGATTTAACTACCGGGATGCCAGTAGCTTATCATCATTTATGGATTCAGACCATTTTTTAAAATTTCCCTATCGCGTCTCAAATTCAAATACGACGCCCGCAGCTTTTTGGATCATTGCAAAGGTGAAAAAAGGGAGAAGAGTGATACATTAAATTAGACAAGAATTGAAAAATGTAGGACCAACGGACACTTTGTCAGGAAAATGTCATTCGCTATTCAAACGTATAACCACCATTACGTCCAGGGAGTTCCCATTGGTCCTAGCCCAGTTCGTTTAACACACTAGAATAATGCCTGGATCAGTTTTTCTCGCAAATTGGTAGGATCTCCAAAGGAGTCTGGATTAAAGCGGTCATCATTACTTAAAATGATGACGGTATACTTCTGTTCAAGTAATCGAACTAGGACTACATTAGTGCCTTGAATGCCGCCTCTGCGTTCCATAATTTGGGGCTGCTCTTTCAAAAATGGATAGCGATAGTTCCATACGCTATAGCCCACATAATCGACTTCCGGGAAGGACTGTCCTAATAGCTCACGTCCTTTTTCTAATAAGAGTTGATCCGTGTAGAGAGCTTGGTCTAAGCGTAGCAGATCTTCCGAGGTAGAGTACATACAACCGGCCGCATAAAAATTCTCAATCTGGAAAAAACGATCTTGTTTGAGGCTTTTTCCTTTTTGAGAATAGGGATATGCAAAATCTTCGGGGTAATCACCATAAGCCAGGAAACCCGTCTCCTGGAGACCTAATACGTTCAGAATATATGTTTGAATATTTTCTTCCCACGATTTTCCAGTTACCTCCTCGATCAATAAGCCTAGCAAAATGTAATCGATATTATTGTAGTTGAAGGTGTTGAACGCTTCTTTCTTACCTTTTTTCAACACCCCAAGCGTCAATTCTTCGATGGGTTTCTCAAACCAGAAAAAGCGGTTCTTCTCTTCGGGTAGCCCAGAAAGATGTAGCAATAAATGGTGGGGGCAAACTTCCTCCTTAATCAGTCCTCGATACATCGGTAAGTACGCTATCACTGGCGTAAATAAGTCAAGCTGACCAGCTTCCACTAATTGTAAAATGCGAATAGAAGTGAATAGCTTGGTAATGGAGGCAATTGAATAATGGTAGTTATTTTGAATGGTATCTGGAGTGGCCCGATAGGCCAATCCGTACGACTGATGAAAGATAGACTCTCCCGATTTAGCGACCAGTACCGTACCCGAAAAACCCGTTTCCGATAAGTACGCCTCTACGGCAGATTGGATCTTGAGTGAATCATTTCCGAATAAAGCGGTGCCGAAAGAAAAACTGGAAAGTAAAAGGATGAAAAGCATCTTATGCATGGTGTTTGTATTTTTTTAACAAACATCCAGACACAGGCTAGACCAAGCGGCCCAAAACGCGTTTTGGGTCGTCTTAAATCAGGTTTTGAGTCCTTTTTGGTACTCAGAAGGGCTGATTCCCTCCATTTTTTTGAATACTCGGTTAAAAGTAGATTTGGAATTGAAGCCACTTTCTAAGGCCAGTCCGAGTAAACTAAGATGCGAAGTCTCCCCGTCGGCCACCAAGTTTTTAAACGCCTCCACTCGATATTGATTGACAAAGTCGATAAAACTACAGCCTAAACCTTGGTTGATTGCCTGCGATACTTCTCGCATCGGATACCCTACGGACTGGGCGAAATCCTTAATCGTTAACTCCGGGTTCAAAAATAATTGCTGCTTTTCCATCACCATTCGTACTTGCTCGAGTAGAGCACTAGAAATTGACTTCTCTTCTGAAGTGGCCTCTTTTTCTTTAACTTGATTTACTGCCTGGATCGTTCCAAGGAGGTCTTTCTGAAGAATGCCACCACCCCCCAAAAACAGAATAGCTATGGATATCGTGACGATGGAGAATGGAGTATCCGGATAATAGGCTAAGTAGAATCGGGCCACCGCCTCTATAATCCAAAAAATAGTTAGGAAAGATAAGACCAACACTAAAGCACCTAACCAACGGAGGGTAATCCGGTGCAAATTAGAAAAGTGGTTTTCAATTCTTTGTCGATAAGCACGAATCAGCCGACCAGATAAAACCAAATAGAGCAGTAAACTAACAAAACTTAGCACCAACTCTAAGTCATATGTCAAAGGCTGATGATACTCAAACCAAAAGGCACGACGGAACGCGTAATCTTGGGTTTGTAGAAAAATGTAAAAGCTTCCTTGTAGTAAAGCGGGGATAAAATGTAAGAACTGAGCCCCCCGAAATTTAAAGTCATATTCGGTTAAAGACCGTACATAGAAATAGATCAATGGACCGAAACCAAAAGACCAGAAAATAGGTAAAAAGTAGTAATTCGGATTTTGCTCATACACTCCCGCCTGTCGGAAAAAAGGATCAATTATCCAGAGACTAAGTAAGAAGATCAGGCCTGCTAGGTAGCGATTTGCCTGGCGATTTTCTCGCTTCATTCCCAGTAGTAATGCGGCAAATACCCCTTGAACGATCAAGGTGAATAAGAGAATTGTACCGGGGCTAAAGAGAATTTTCATAGTACTAAGAGCCATTTCGATCTTACCATAGAGGTAAATTCGAAATGGCCCTTTATATCGTCATATTGATAATCGTTTTAACGTAGCAGCGTCACCTCCCCTTGTTCGGTGATGGGCTCCGTTCCTTCCGAAACCCGTAACACCACGTAATAGGCGTAGGTGTCCGATGGAGCTAATTCCCCATTCTGACGGCCATCCCAAGCCGCTTGCCCATCTTCGTTTCCATAAACGAGCTGTCCCCAGCGGTTATAGATGCGAAACTCAATTATCTCAAGAGTTTCTGGCCCTAAGACCCTAAACACATCATTTACTCCATTACCATCTGGGGTAAAGATATTTGGAATCTCTGTAGGAAGGTCTTTAATGAACACTTCGATGCCCCGCGATTGGGCACAGCCTAGCTCATCCGTTACCAGTACTTCGTAGATGGCCGTAGCGTCATCTTCTACTTCTGGAGCACTGAAGAACTCCGTATTCGCAACGCTCGTAGTAAAAAGTAATGTACCATTCTCAAACCAATCGTAGGTCCCATTGACTATCGGACTGGGAGTAGTGAATGTCGCTAACTGAATAGAAATACCTTCTGGAATCTCCGTATTGGTAATATCTTCTCCAGCCTGATTCAAGACGATGAGGCTATCGATGATCGGTGATTCAGCAACACTCACGGTAACCTCTGCCATATTGGTAAAACAACCGGCCGGGTCTCCCGCCGTAACGGTGTAGGTCGTCGTACCGGTAGGCGATGGAGTAATATTCTCCCCATTCCCTACAAATTGACCAGAAGCATCGGTCCAAGAAAAGACCACCCCTTCGGCATCCGAACTGGCAAAAAGACTGGCCGATTCGCCTGGACAAATAATCTCATCGCTACTCACGACTAGCGCAAAATCCTGCGCAATAAACACCGTTAAGGAGTCCATCACCGAGCAGTCACCATTGGAGGCTTCTAGGAAATAGGTAGTAATCTCTGTTGGCGTATCCGTCGGCGCAGCGGCCGTACTACTAAACCCATTTGTCCCAGTCCATGTAAAATCTCCAGTGGTGCTTGTTGAGACATTTAATTGAATGGGTTCGCCGGGGCAAACAAAATTGATTTCTGGAAATGTGTAGTTGGGTGGACTTAATACGTCAATGGTTGTATTCGCAGAAACCGGACAACCATTATTTTCGGCTTCCACCGTGTACGTCACTGAGCCTCCACTCGTTGGAGTGGCGGTTGGATCCAGACAGTCCGTGCAGCTAAGGCCAGGGCCTTCCCACGCAACCCCCTCTAACGAAGCGGTGGTGGTAGCCGTCAATTGAATAGAATCCCCTTCACAAATGGAAGCATTCTGCGGCTCAATTTGAATATCGGCCATTTCGATCACTTCGATAAAAATACTATCACTAGAGCTACACGCCCCGTTGACCGTGTTTCGAATATAAAAGGCATCCTCCTCAGCAGTGATCACCAAGTTGAAGAGCGTATCCGGACTCTGCTGACCTATGTCAGGTGTCCATAAGAATTCAATATCAGGGAAATTCGCTTCTTCGTACGTGGTACTAAAGAGCGTAATCAGCTCTCCTTCACAGTATGTATCTTGTTCAGGATCAGCCGAGATGTCTAGAACCGGCAAGGAATCGACCGCCACGAATACAGAGTCTAGACGTACACAGCCCTCTTCACTTAAGGTAGCGTAATACCAGTTAGTCTCCTGTGGGCTGATCGTAGTAGCAGGTCCGTTAAAGCTAAAATTTGGATCGGACGAGAACCAGGAAATATCGGCCGTTCCCGGAACTCCAAAGGCACTCAACCCAACCATTTCTCCCACGCAAATACTTACCGTATCGGGGTTTTCAACCGTAATATCAGCTTCGACGACGGTGATAGTCACCACATCTTGCACAATACAGCCATCGCGATTAGCCGTCAATATGTAGGTGGTCGTAACACTTGGTGTAGCGATCGGATTTGGACTCAGGGGATCATCTAAGCCATCAATGGGCGACCAGGAATATAGTACATCCCCTTCTGGAATCAAGGTGCTTAATTGCACGGATTCATCCAGGCAAATAGAGGTATCTGCCACAGCAATCGCGAGAGGAACCGGTGCTATTGTCACTACCACCGAATCAACGGTCGGGAAGGGGCAATCCAAATTACTTGCCTCTAAATAATAGGTAGTATTCTCGGACGGAGTCACTAACGGGTTTGCTTCGTTAGAAGAAAAACCGAGTGGATTCGAGGTCCATACGTAGTTTACATCAGGGTTTGGCAGCCCTCCCAAGGATATGCTTTCTCCAGCACAGAGGGCCGCATCGTCGCTGATGGTGAAAGCGGGTGCTTCCCCTGGGAAAACAGTTACCATCATGGTATCGGTGGCCGAACAATCACTCCCGGTAGCAGATACGATATACTCAAAAGTTCCGACCGTGGAAGCCGTTAAGAAAGGATCCGGACAATCGGTACAACTAAGTGTACCTGTAGGACCTTCCCATTGATAGGTAACGGACGCAAAGTTGCTCCCGGCACTCAATTGGGTGCTCGCCCCTAAACACAATTCAAGATCTGGTCCGGCATCGGCCGTCACAAAATCAATATTTACCCCTAGTGTATCTTCGGTACAAATGCCAATGATCGCCACATTATAGGAAACCGGGCCATCGATCGTTGCTACTGGGTTAGGACAGTTACTACAACTCAAACCAGCACTGGGGAACCACTGGTATACCTCCCCACCGGTTGCCTCTAGTTGAATCTCGTCTCCTTGGCAAGCTACGGTATCGGCCGTCACGGAGACCATACTCGCCCCAACACCATCTAAAACCCCGGGAGTTGTTGCATCAAAGTCAATCTGAACCGCCCCACTCACAATCTGGCCACCCCAATCGTTGATTAGTACAAAATATACTTCTCCCGTTTGAACGGGGACGGTGGAAACAAAGTCGTCACCACCGGCATCTTCACATTCGTCTGTAACAGGTGTTCCCAGAATAGGATGTATATCTGCCAGACCAGTGGGATCAGCCCCCGCGGCGTAGGAGGACCGAATCGCCTGTTGGTCCAGAATGATATCGCAAGCATCATCCATGGGGTCAAAAGGTCCCCAAACTAGAAAGTCAATATCGGAAGCCTCATTGGGATCGTTGGACTGAACGGTAAAACCAAAATCGCCATCTTCTTGTGCTTCGAAAAAGAAGAAAGTAAAATTAAGGGGGAAGAATCCACCCCAGCAGCCTGTATTTGTGCCAAGGGTTAGAAAATCAGGATCACCTTCTCCGGGACCTACGCTAATAACGGCAGGTAGGTCTCCACATCCGTTCAAAGATAAAGCCTCCGAACAATCGGCCGCAGAAGGGAAGACAATGGGGCAGGTCACCACCTCCATCGAAATATCGAAGGAAGTACAGTTAAATCCATTCGCCACCACGATATAGTACGTGCCTGGTTCTTCCAAAAAAGCACCCTCGATGAGCGGTGTTCCGGTACCTCCGCCGGCATTCGCAATACACTCCGCACCGGGATTCCCCGGACAGTCTAAATATACTCCAACTCCGGTTCCTGGAGCCGCTCCACTAATTTCTACCATGATACACTCATCGCCCGGTGAATCATAGGCAAAGATGTAATCTTCTCCGCTGATAAAACCGTCATTCGGGCAAGGTCCGCTACTAATTGAGTTTCCCGCAAAACAGGTAGAGAGATCAACATCGGAAAAAGGCATTCCCGGAACGGAAATGGGATTCTCACAATCGACAATGGGGGGGACATCACAAGCTTCGGGTAAACACTGCCAGGTTAACTCGAACCCAGGATTGGTCACTGATATATCGGAGGTAAACTGAATCGTAATACACTGATCATTGATGGGAATTTCAAGCGGACCACCCACCCCCGTAAAGGCGGCAATTAGGGTTCCGTTTGTATCATCCCCCGCATAAATGAACAAATCATCAAAGTTGTTTTCAATATTGAAGTCCAGCAATTCTACCGTGATACACTCCGTCAGGTTATCTGGGCAAATCGTGAGGGTATGATCTTCGTTATTATCATAGTCCCCGTCTGGCCCTCCAGAATCGTAAAGGGTACCAAAGCAAGCTGTAGTGAAATCTACATCATCTATATTGATGGCGGGGATATATTCATTGACACAGATTACAAAATCACCCCAGTTGGGGGCCGCCGAAGCCGACCAGTCATTGATCCGGATAAAGTAGGTAAACCCTGGATCTAAACCTAGCAGGTCCATCGTTACGGAAGTCTCTCCCGCTAAAGAAGTAGCACAGGATAACTCCTCCATCTCATCCAGTAAGCACTCTCCGCGATACACCGCAATTTGTGGTTGCAGAATGCTGCCATTTGGCCCATCTACGCCGGTAATATCAATGGTAAAATCGATGATGCTTCCATCTACTGGCACATTAAATTGAAACCATACATCTCGATCAATCCCACCGTTAAAACAAGAGGGAATATTGAGCCCAGCGTCCGAAAACACCGTGGACAGGGTCGCTTCAAAGTTGGTCACCGTATCGGGGAAAGGACAAATAGGAGCTTCTCCGAGATCAATAATACCCAAACAATCATCATTTATGGGCTGGGCAAACAGGGTAGAGGAGAACAGCCAGCAAAGGCTGAAGAGTAGCGTAGTAATCTTTTTCATACAAGCAGCGTAGTTAGCAATTAGAGTTCTTAAGCTTGTTTAAAGCTGGTTATTTGGATTGACGGGTTCTTCTTACAAAGTCAAAATAGCCAATTTTTCTCCATTCCCCGCAATCCCTTTATCACGATTCTTCGGTTCGCCTCTTTTGTACCACATAATCGTTGTGGCACCGAACATCGGAGCCACATTGCTCTTTTGGTATAGAACTTCCTATTACCTTTGCAACTCGTTGTTTTCTGAGCCTTGATCCACTAAAATCAGCCTTACAACGACATTCTCGAAACGGCCACGCTAATAACCAACCATGAAAAAGATCCTGCTCCTTTCATTGATGGCTGCATTAAGCCCAATCTTGCTAAGCGGACAAGATGCTCCTACTCCAAGCTTCGTCAATCCATACAACACGGCCTTTGTTCATTTATACTATTTACAAGATGAGACCTTTGAACCAGAAATAGCGGCCAGAGCCTTAAATGTAAAAGCAGATAGTTCGACTACGAGCCAGTTAGCGATTCAACTCAAGCAGATTTACGATGGCCTAGGCTTATATGTACAGCTAAATAATATTCCCGAGGATCCCAACTTTATAGACTCCAGCAGTCAAAAAGCGATCTATGTTCCTTTTCCAAAGGAGTTACCGGAGGTGTACATCGAAAAGGTAGGTAACAAATGGCTCTATGCTCAACAAACCATTGATCAAATACCCGCCCTGCATAAACGGGTTTTCCCTTTAGGAGCTGACCTGCTCCTCAATTTACTCCCGCGATTTGGGCACGAAAAAGTATTTGGCTTAGCGGTCTGGCAATACGTTGGTCTGGGCATACTGCTTGGCATCCTTTTGATCGTTCAGCTTATCCTGAGCCGATTACTCATACCCTTGGTCCGCCGTGCCAGCCAGTCGCGGCTCGTTCCAAATCTGATTGAGCCTAAAGTGATTGTCCGTTTGTCCCGCTTATTGAGTATTTTCATTCTCATTCAATTTTTTAAGCTGGCGCTGCCCATGCTCCAGTTACCTATCCATATTGGCCCCTATGTCATGACCGGGCTTAAGATTGCATCCTCGATCATCTTTATGTTAGCGGCTTTAACCATTGTTGATATTGTGGTGGCCTACGCCCGGCGATTCACTTCGAGTACGGCCAGTAAGATGGACGATCAACTATTGCCGATCATCAGAAAGGGCATCCAAGCGGTGATCGTCATTGGGGTTCTAATCCAGATTCTACGACTACTCGATTTTAATGTAACGGCTTTAATTGCGGGGGTTTCCATCGGTGGTCTAGCCTTGGCCCTGGCTGCTCAGGATACCGTAAAAAATCTCATCGGCTCGGCCATGATTTTC
Organism: Bacteroidota bacterium; assembly: GCA_038748815.1. GTDB lineage: Bacteria > Bacteroidota > Bacteroidia > Chitinophagales > Saprospiraceae > JBCDIO01. The sequence continues at coordinate 1,286 of JBCDIO010000026.1, read as the reverse complement.
GTGGATCGCCCTTTCCAAATTGGGGATTACATCATTTCTGGAGATTTTGAAGGCTCGGTGGTACAGGTAGGTTTCCGGACCACCCGTATTCAAACCGTAGATAGCTCCATTATTGCCGTACCCAACGGTACTGTAGCCAATGCGGCCATTCGAAATTTAGGTATCCGCACCTTCCGGCTATACAATACCACCTTGGGCGTAACCTATGATACCACTGCGGATCAGATCGAAGCCTTCATGGAAGGTTTGAGGGCCATTATCCAAGAGCATCCAAATGTTATGGAAGAAGGGCACATTGTCAAGTTCAGCCAGTTCGCTGATTCTAGCTTAAACATCATGTTTCGCGCTCGCATTCTGGTAGAAACCTACGATGAAGAATTGCAGACTAAAGAGGACCTTAACCTGTCTATTTTGCGTCTCGCTACAGATATGGGTATTGATTTTGCCTTTCCGTCTACCTCGGTTTATATCGAGAAGAATGGTTAGTCGCTATTTTCTTCCGGGATATTGCTTTAGCGCCAGGTCCAGGCATTCCATCGCTTGCTGAAGGGCTTTTTCTTCCAACATATAGGCAATGCGTACCTGCTGACGCCCTAGTTCCGTATTTGCGTAAAAGCCCGTAGCCGGAGCTAGCATCACCGTTTTACCCTCATGCGAAAAATCAGCTAATAACCAGCGGCAGAAAGACTCGGCATCGTCAACAGGTAATTGGCAAATATTGTAGAAGGCCGCCTGCGGAAAATAGCAATCCACCCCCGTCATCTGGCGAAGAGCAGCGTATTGAACCGCGCGCCGCCCGCGGTAGACCTCTTTCGAGGCAGCCATATAGGCATCGGCTACTTCGTAGCAAGCCTCCGCTAGCTTCTGCCCGTAGTATGGAGGGCATAAGCGGAGTTGAGCGTATTTTTCAACCGTTTCTTTGATGGCTTCATTCTTAGTAACGAGATAACCGATCCGCGCTCCACAACCACTAAATACTTTAGAGATCGAATCCACCACAATTACGTGTTGTTGGTATTCCGGAAAGGCTAGGGCAGAATGAAAGAGTTGGTCGTAACAAAAGCCCCGATACACTTCGTCAACTACCACAAATAAACCCCGGCGACGAGCTAGAGACAAAATCGCGGCTAGTTCTTCTGGCCCGTATAATTGTCCCGTCGGATTACCTGGATTGCATAGAAGGATGACTTTGGTTTTTGGTCCGATGAGGGCCTCAAAAACCTCCGCTTTGGGGAGGGCAAACTCCTCTTCCAAATAGGTAGTAATCGGTTGAATTGAAACGCCAG
>JBCDIO010000025.1:0-12863 GCA_038748815.1 Bacteroidota bacterium | reverse complement strand
CTGCGTTTTAGCATTACCGGTTTATCCACTTTGCCCAAAGCATCTAATAAGTTAAAATTCTGCGCATTACGAGCTCCCACCTGGAAGATATCTACGTACGGAAGCATCTGTTCAATCTGCTCCACCATCATGACCTCCGTAATGATTCCAATTCCGGCTTCCTGAGCCCGTTGGTGCCACAACTTCAATCCATCTTGCCCGAGACCGCGGAAGGAATAGGGAGAACTCCGGGGTTTGTAGACACCACCGCGCATCATTTTCACACCTTCCTGTTGTAGAAAATCAATGGTGGAATCAATCTGCTCTTCTGACTCAATCGAACATGGCCCGGCCATTAACGTTAAGTCTTTTGGCCCAATAGTAAGACCTTCCCGAATCTCAATTTCCGTGGGATCTAATTTCCACTTTGCGGAAACCAGTTTGTAGTCATCACTCACTCGGTGTACATCCCGAATCCCTGGAAGGGTTCCAATGGATCGGATGTCGAACTCTTTTTTCCCAATGCAGATCAGGTAATCCCCAAATTGGGTCTGCACTCGATTCGGTTTATACTGAATCAACGCCAACTGTTCTTCTAATCGTTCTAACTGATCCGGCGCAATCTGTGGTTCTAATTGAATGATCATGAAAGGGAGTTTTCAGTTTGTAAGATCTGTTGAACGAATTCGCCAGAAGCGGATGCTACATCTGATTTATCGGCCAGTGCCCGGATAAAAGCGGAGCCGATAATCGCACCTCGGGAATACTGGCTAGCCGTTTGAAAAGCCGCCGCGTCAGAAATCCCAAAGCCAATTAATCGAGGAGTTTCTAAGGCGAGATCTTGAATGCGTTCAAAATATTCGATCTGCCGATTAGAAATCCCGTTACTGGCTCCAGTAATCGAAGCATCGGCCACCATGTATAGGAAGCCACGGCTTAAGGCATCTGCTTTGCGGATTCGGGATTCACTGGTTTGTGGAGTAATCAAGAAGCTAACACCAATGCCGCGTTCTTGGCACTTGTGAGCTAACTGCTCTTCGTATTCTTCCATAGGAAGATCCGGTAAGATCAAACCATCAATTCCGGCCTTCACGCATTGGTCCAAGAATCGGTCTTCGCCAAATTGCATCACTTGATTATAATACCCCATTATGACTAGGGGTAATTTAATCTTTGGACGGATCACCCTAAGTTGGGCAAATAATAATTCCAGGGTCATCCCATTCTGTAGGGCAATTTGACTACTCTGTTGAATGGTGGTTCCATCCGCCAGTGGATCCGAATAAGGCATTCCGATTTCTACCAGATCGGCACCGGACCGCTCTAAGGCGGGCAGAATATCTTCTAGCGCATGCAAGGTTGGATACCCCGCCGTGATGAAAATATTTAGAATACCCGCTGGCTTGCGGTTAAATAGTTCGTCAATTCGATTCATCGCTTTATTTTTTGGTATCCAGGTATTCAATAAAAGTGGCTAAATCCTTGTCACCCCGCCCCGATAAATTGACTACAATAACATCGTCCTCTCCGTATTCCATGACGTCCAGAGCGGCAAAGGCGTGTGCGGTTTCCAAAGCCGGAATAATCCCTTCGGTGCGCGATAAGAATAGAGCGGCATCTAAAGCTTCCCGGTCGGGAATGGAGATCGCCTCGGCCCGACCAGAATCAATCAAGTGAGCATGCAGAGGCCCAATGCCAGGGTAGTCGAGTCCGGCCGAGATGGAGTAAGGTTCAACGATCTGTCCATCTTGCGTTTGCATCAGCAAGGTGCGGCTGCCGTGAATGATCCCCTCGGTACCCAATACAGAAGTCGCGGCGGATTCTCCCGTATCAATACCTAGCCCCGCGGCCTCAACCGCAATCAAACGAACATCCTGCTTATCTAAATAATGATAGTAAGCACCAGCCGCATTACTGCCACCGCCTACACAGGCTACAATAGCATCGGGGTTTGGACGGCCAATCTTTTCTTGTAGCTGCCATTTCATCTCCTCACTAATCACCGATTGAAACCGGGCGACCATATCCGGATAAGGATGCGGGCCAACCACCGAACCAATAATATAATGGGTATCTCTTGGGTTCTGAATCCAATCACGGATGGCTTCATTCGTGGCGTCTTTCAGCGTTTTACTACCACTGGTTGCTGGTCGTACTTCAGCCCCCAACATCCGCATTCTGGCCACGTTGGGTGCCTGTCGCTTAATATCAACCTCTCCCATGTATACAATGCACTGGATCCCCATCAATGCACAAACGGTAGCTGTAGCAACTCCGTGCTGCCCCGCTCCAGTTTCGGCGATAATGCGCGTTTTATTCAGGCGTTTAGCCAGTAGGATCTGTCCAATGGTATTGTTGATCTTATGAGCTCCCGTATGATTGAGATCTTCGCGTTTGAGGTATATCTGCGCTTTGTAATGATCACTGAGGCGCTCGGCGAAATACAATGGGCTGGGCCGTCCCACATAGTCCTTCAAGAGGTCCTGAAACTCTTCTTGAAATTTGGGCTCTGCCGTAATTTCCAGGTATTGATCGCGAAGTTCTTCTACGTTAGGGAACAACATTTCCGGGATATAGGCACCCCCAAAACGCCCGTAAAATCCTCGTTTATTTACTGCGTAACTCATATGCTTGTGTTCTAATCGTTTCTAAGAATGGTTTTAATAAAGCGGGATCCTTGTGTCCCGGAGTTTTTTCAAATCGACTATTGAGATCAAGTCCCCAACAAGCCGGATGGTGGAAGTCTCGTAAAGCCTCCATACTATCGGGGCCCAGCCCTCCACTGAGCCAAAAGGGTGTTTCTCCGCGGTATTGGTGCAGAATGGACCAATCGTAGGAAGTTCCCGTTCCGCCGTATTGCTTACTGGCGGTGTCAAAAACAAAGGCTTCCAAATAAGCCGAATACGCATCCAAACCGGAAAAATCGAAAGCGGCATGAATGCCCACCGCTTTCCACAACCGGAGCAGTGGAGCTTGCTGCTGCAGCATGCGTACGTATTCGGGAGATTCATCCCCGTGCAGCTGAACTACCGCCAATTGATGCCTTCTTACCTGATTCAGAATCTCTTCGTGCTCCGCATTTACAAATACACCAACCCGAGTACTATTTGTTGTTGGTGGCAGGGATCGTGTACCTATAAACCGCTTAGACTTTGCGAAAAAAATGAAACCCAGATAATCTGGATGGAGTGCTTCAACCGCGGCAATATTTTCCGGATCGCGCATCCCACAAACCTTGATCTTTAGATGCTTCATACCTCCGCTTTTTCCAGGCTCTGTAATTGATCCTCCACCTCTTGAATAAACTGCCTACAGGTCTTAGCCGGATCGACGGTTTTCATAAAGTGTTCACCGATCAGAAAACCATGGAATCCAGCTTGCCGCAGGGTAACAATGGCCTCCGGGCTACTAATCCCACTCTCCGAGATCCGCGTAAAGGCACTAGGAATTTGCTCAGCCAAAGCCAGCGAAGTATCAATACTCACGGTGAAATCTTCCAGGTTGCGATTATTGACACCCACCACTGTTACCGCTGGACAAATCTTATGCAATTGTCTTTCGCTGTGGATTTCCAAGAGAACCTCCAGGCCAATGGATCGAGCCAATCCAGCCAGGGAATGCACTTTCTCTGCGGAAAGTACTTCCGCGATAAGCAAAATGGCATCCGCTCCGATCGCCCTCGCTTCGAATACCTGGTACGGGTCGATAATGAAATCCTTCCGAAGGATGGGGCAATAGTTAAACTTCCGAGCCGTTTGTAGATCTTCATTCTTACCCGCAAAGAAAGCCTGGTCCGTTAAAATGGAGAGGGCCGAAGCCCCGGCTTGCATATACCCGATGGAAACATCCTCCACCTGAGCGTAGGGATTGATCATGCCCTTCGAAGGTGATTTCCGTTTGAATTCTGCGATAATCCCGGATTTATCCGGTCGGAGTAAGTACTCTTTGAGGCTCACCACCGGATTCTGAAAGTAGATACTCTGTTCGAGCAAAGCGATGGGATATAATGCTTTACGCTCTTCGATCAACTTTCGTTTATGACTTACTATTTCTTCTAAAATATTCATGGTTCTTACTTAAGCAGATTCGGTAATGGATTGTAAAACACGATAGGCTTGACCCGATTCGATACTTTCGCGGGCTTCCGCTAGGCAATCAGTCAGGGATTGATCCTTGCGTATGCACTGAATGGCGGTCCCGGCATTGGCAATCACAACCTCCTTTTGGGCCTGGGTTCCTTCGTTTCTGAGCACCGATAAGAAAATATTCGCCGCTTCCTCGACGGTATCGCCACCGTAAAGTGCCTCCGTATTATGCTTCAGCAAGCCTAAATCTTTCGGATAAAGAATCTCTTCTCCGCGGTGAGTGCGGATGCTATGCCCACCCGTCAAGGATATTTCGTCGTAGCCATCCAGGCCGTAGACTACAGCAAATTGCTTATCGCTTTGTTGTAGAATGTATTGGTACAAGCGGCCAAGTTCCTGACTAAAAACTCCAAAGAGCTGATAGGACGGCTGCGCAGGATTCACCAGAGGGCCCAGCATATTAAAAAAGGTTTTCACGCCCAAAGAACGTCGGATTGGAGCCACCGTTTTCATCGCCGGGTGAAACAAGGGAGCGTGTAAAAAGCAAATCCCAGCTTGTTCTAATTGTCGATTGAGCGCATCTCCATCGTTGGTAAAAGTATAACCGAGGGCTTCCAATACATTTGAAGATCCACATTTGGAGGAGACGCTGTAGTTCCCGTGTTTAGATACCGGGTAACCCGCCCCCGCAATCACAAAGGCCGATAGCGTAGAAATATTGAAGGTATTCTTCCCGTCGCCTCCGGTTCCAACGATGTCGATGGTTTCCCGACCACCCAAATCAATCGGTCGGCACAGTTCTAATAGAGCCTCGCGGAATCCTTGCAGCTCATCCACCGTGATAGCCCGCATCATGTACACCGTGAGGAAGGAAGCAATCTGGGCCGGATTGTACTGCTCGGTTCCTATATTGATTAGGATCTCCCGGGCTTCTTCGCGGCTCAACTGCTGGTGCTGATATAAAGAGGTTAAAATGGCTTTCATGATCCAATAGTACTGGTCACCACCGCGGAGGTTTTGTATTTGCGGAGGCAATGAGTTAAGAAATTTCGAATGATTTGTTTTCCGAGTGGAGTCAGAATACTTTCCGGATGAAACTGGACACCACGTACATCATATTGCTGATGACGCACCGCCATAATGCTACCATCTTTCGCCGTAGCGGTTACTTTTAAAGCGGTTGGTAAACTATTCTTTTCAATGACCCAGGAATGGTAACGGCCCGCCTGAAAAGGAGTATCAATTCCAGCAAAAAGAACTTCGTCGGTGCCAGAATGACTTACCTCGGTGGCCACCCCGTGGTATACTTGAGAAAGGTTAATCACCGTTCCTCCAAAGGCTTCGCCGATAGCTTGGTGCCCCAAACACACTCCAAAAATTGTTTTGGTGGGTGCATAACGTTCTAGCAAGGCGGGCATGATACCGGCTTCGCTGGGAATACCCGGGCCGGGGCTTAAGACGATGACATCGTATTCTTCCAAGGCATCCAGACTGATCGCATCGTTGCGAAAGACCGGTACTTTGCGCTGCAACACCTCCTGAAAATACTGCACCAGGTTAAAGGTGAAGCTGTCGTAATTATCAATGACTACTATATGCATGGGTTTACTTTTTAGCGACTAGTGTTTGGGCTTCCTCCAAAGCTCGATTTAAAGCGCCTAGTTTATTTCCAACTTCGGCTAATTCACTTTCTGGCACCGAAGCGGCAACAATGCCAGCTCCCGCTTGGTAATACAGGGTGTTTTGGTAGCTCAGAAAAGACCGGATCACGATGGCTTGGTTCATATCTCCATTGAGGCCTATATAACCAATCCCACCTCCGTAGAAGCTTCGATTTTCTTGTTCGTATTCGTGGATCAATTCGATGGCTTTATACTTAGGCGCCCCCGAAAGCGTACCCGCCGGAAAGGTATCGCCAAAGACTTGTAGGGGATTAAAATCCGGCTGCAGTTGCCCCTCCACCCTAGAGACCAAATGGATAACGTGGCTGAAGAATTGAATCTCCTTCAGTTCAGCTACGGTTACCTCTTCCGCGTGGCGTCCCAGATCATTTCGGGCCAAATCTACCAACATGATATGCTCGGCATTTTCCTTTGGATCGCGGGCCAGGGCACCGGCCCTCAGGCGATCTTCTTCATCATTTCCGGTTCGCTTATACGTTCCGGATATGGGATTCACACTAGCGATCCCATCTTTGATCACGAGTTGGGCCTCCGGGGAAGAACCGAATATGCGATAACCACCAAAGTCGAAATAGAACAGGTAGGGCGATGGGTTTACCGAGCGGAGTTGCCGGTAAACATTAAAGTCATCCCCACGGTAATCCTGCTCGTAGCGGCGAGCAAAAACGATTTGAAAAACATCCCCCAATTGGCAGTGCTCCTTTCCTTTGCGGACCAAATCCATGAAGTGCTCATCGGTCATATTACTGCGCTGATCTCCCACTAATTCAAAGGGATAGGTTGCAAAGCCTTGCCCTTGGAGTAGCATGTCTAAAGCCTCCAATTGAGAAGCCTCACCTTCCGGCAAATTCTCCATCAGATACAACTGATTACGAAAATGATCAAAGGCGATGATGAAGCGGTAATAATGGTAGCGGAGTTCAGGGATAGGTAGAACGCGTTTCTTAGGATCAAGCTGGAAGGTATCAAAGTATTGGACCGCGTCGAAGGTAGTATAGCCAAATAAACCGTGGAGCAGCTGTGGGTCCGTTTCGCCTTGCTGATCAAAGGACTGGACGAAGGCCTGGAGTTGAGCGGGCAGACCTTGTGGTGATTGTAAGGTGATGATTTCCTGGTGTCCATTTGGGTAGGACAATTCGAGCTGCCCGCTCTGTACCGAAGCCCCGGCAATCGGATCGAGTCCGATGTAGGAGAAACAGTTTTCGGCGGAGCGAAAGTCGTTACTTTCCAGCAAGACCGCCTGTTGGTAATGGTCGCGAAGTTTGAGGTATACGCTCACCGGGGTGAGGGTATCCGCAAGGCGTTTGCGGATACTGGTCTGAATACGAATTTTTGGAAGCGTTGTGATCATATCAATGGAATTAGCCACAAAAAAAAGCGGCTTGTAGAGTGAATCGACAAGCCGCTTTTTTCTTTTACATACATACAGGCCGTGTCACCTCACTCGATTATCGATTGAAGCAAGCCACCACCAAGCTGTATTTGTAAAAGAAGTGTTAAACACGATGTATTTTTTTGTTCGCCCCAAATATAGGGGCATTTTTTGCGAGGATTCAAATTTTTTTCGACGATAATTTTATTTTTTTGTCGAGACCGCTCCTACGCGACAGTGCAAAACCCGCCAAATCAACTCCTTCAACAACTCCCCTTCTCGCCCGGAAATATTGAAACCCAGGCCTTTACTCCTCAGGTCAAACTCCTGGAGCAGATGGATCACCTCTTCCGTTTCCGCCCGATTGAATTTGACGATGGCCTGACGGTACTCACGTAAGAAAAAGTTGGAGCGCAGCTTTAGTGCTTTGAGTTGATCCGCCTCTGGCTTATTCTTCAAAAAATGCAGCATGTACATTTTGCTGAAGTAATTGTACAAAGAACCGATCACCATCGGTGGAGGACTCTTTTTGGGGTTTTGCTCCATGTATTGGAGGATGCGAGCTACTTTGGCCACATTCCGTTGTCCCAGGGCTTTTTGCAGCTCAAAAACGTTGTACTCCCGGCTAATGCCAATGTTTTCCTCAATGTGTCCCACGTTGATCATCGTACCCGCGGGAAGATTAATGGCCAGCTTTTCTGCTTCGTTAGATAGCTTTGAGAGGTCCGTCCCTAGGTATTCGGCCATTAATTCTGCCGCTTGTGGCTCGATCTTTAACTTCTTGGCTTTGAGCAGCTTTTCTACCCAATCGGCCGCTTGGTTGTCGTAAATCGCTTTGCCTTCAACAACCTCGGTGTGTTTCTTCAAAGCCTTACCAAAACCAGAATTGAAGTTGAATTTTTTATGCTTATAGCATATCGCCAAAATGGTCGTCGTGGCGGGATTTTCAATATACCCTTGGAGATCCTTCAGAGTCTTCATTTCCTGGGCCTCCTTCAATACAACGACCTGCCGCTGGGCCATCATTGGGTAGCGACGGGCGGCATCCACCACGTTTTTGTGATCTACTTCTTTACCGTATAGAATAGTCAGATTAAAGGCTTTCTCTCCTTCGTTTAAGATCTGGTGTTCGATATAATTTGAGATCGTATCAATGAAATAGGATTCATTGCCATGTAGAAAATATACCGGTTGATAGGTTCCGGCCTTCAGGTCTTTTTGTACTTGATCGAAGGTGGCCATGTTGGAAAGGCATTTTGAAGGAGGAAAGGTACAAAAATCCGAGGCAGGATGGGATTTAAGGCCTCCACAAAAAGCAGGAAGATAAATTTCCCCAAAGATTGTAGAAAGAATGAAATTTTTCCGAAATATTCATGATCGCTAGTGGGTAACCTAATACCTTTTTCGGATATTAAAACCTAGATCAAACACTCCAAGTTAAAAATTGTAATCCTATGAAAGCCCCCCTCTCCTTATTGCTGTTTTGTTGGATCCTATCTATCCCAACATTGACGGCCAATAACATCCAAGTCAATAATGTCGCTTTAACGGGCCAAAACGCCTCCGCGGGTTTTGTGCTCGTCGAATTTGACCTAAGTTGGGAGAATTCGTGGCGGGTAAGCGCCGGGCCATCCAATTGGGATGCCGCCTGGGTCTTTATTAAGTACCGCGTCGATAATGGGGATTGGCAGCATGCTTCCCTGAATTACGTTGATGGTTCAGGCACCGGCGACGGGCACACCGTGCCCAGTGGAGCTACCATTAATACCAGTTCGGATAGCGTGGGGGTATTCATTTATCGAGATAGCCCCGGCAGTGGCAACGCCGATTACCAAGGCGTTCAACTACAATGGAACTACGCCAATGCGGGAGTCCAGGTCGACAATATCGTTGACATTCAAGTCTTCGCTATTGAGATGGTATACATTCCAGAAAGTGCATTTAGTGTTGGTGATGGTTTTTTAGGCACAGCAGATGATAAGTTTTTCACCTCCTTTGGATCCCTGGTTGGCATTCCATATCAGATTAATAGTGAAGATCCCATCCCGGTTGGTACCGAATCCAACGAGTTGTATTACGAGGTGACATCTCCCGCCAATAATGCCGATCAACAAGGTCCGATTCCGGCGGCTTTCCCCAAAGGCTTTCAAGCCTTCTACATGATGAAATATGAAGTAACGGAAGGGCAATGGATTTGCTATTTTAACACGCTAACCGATACGCAAAAGGTAACCCAAGATATAACCAGCTCCAACGGCAAGGGTACAGACGCTACCGTGGTCGGAAATACGATTGTTTACACTACTGGCTTCGCAACTAGCTCGGCTCCCACTCGCACATTAACGTACGCAAGATGGATTTTATCCTCTGCTTATTTAGACTGGGCGGGCTTACGTCCGTTCACCGAATTAGAATTCGAAAAAGCTTGCCGGGGAACCAACGACGTGGTACCTGGAGAATATGCCTGGGGAGATACCACCTTTAACTCCTCGCCCTTAACGGTCCAGAACCTAGCAGCAGAGGACGAAATAATCACAAATCCCGGTCTAGGATTAGGGAATATGAATTCCTCTGATGCAGATATTGGCTTCCCTCTTAGGTCCGGAGTTTTTGCAGCTAGCGCGGTCAATAAAAATCGTCGCGAAACGGGGGGCTCATTCTACGGAATTATGGAATTAAGTGCTAATACCCTTGAAAACGCTATTAGCGTAGGCAGCCCTAATGAACGCGCTTTTACTGGGATCGAAGGAGATGGAGCAATAGACAGCAATGGACTAGCAAATGTACCAAACTGGCCTGATCCACAAGGGGTAGGGCCAAGAGCATTTCGAGGTGGAAGTTACGGATTAGACGAGGAACGAGCTCGTGTTGCCGACCGTTTTATTAGTAACGTAGCTTCGAATACTTTACCTTTTCAGTCAGGCTGTCGCGGTGCCCGAACGGCTGATTAATAAGCCCTAAAATCCAACAGTATGCGTTATCTACTCACGCTCGGGGGGTTATTGGTCTGTTCGTTTTTTTGTCAAGCCCAACAAAGCGGTTCGGTAAACCCTGGAGCTACGGCAAAGACTAGTGCTGCTTCCACCCTTATTTCCTTACAATCCCTTTATCAAGGAGGAAGTGAAGATGGATTTGCCAAAGACCAAGCTACTTATCTGGTCGACGGGTCTAATGTCAGTGCCCTCTACCACGGAGGTAACGGCGACGGATTTGATAAAGACCAATCCACTTTTACCATTGTAGGTGATCATATTACTTCGATGTTTCAGGGCGGTATCGGGGACGGCTTCGATAAGGAACAGATAGCCTACACCGTCGCTGGTGAAAATATTACCAGCCTATTTCAAGGTGGCAATGGAGATGGCTTCGACAAAAAGCAATCGACGTACACCATTGCCGGCGATAACATTGCTAATATGTTTCAAGGCGGAAACGGGGACGGCTTCGATAAAGAAGACGAAATCTTCGCCATTCCCAGTATGCCCCAAATCGTACAACCCAGTAACGGGGATTTATTCTGTCAGAATGATACCCTCTCCATTGAATGGAACGGCTTCAGTCCTGGAGCTAGCTTAGAAATCGGGTTAACCACCGATGGAGGGCTTAGCAGCATTCCCCTCTTAAATGGAGTAATGAATGCGCAGAGTCCTTTAAGCTATCCGCTAGCTAATCAGTTTGGGGATGGAACCTATCAAGTGATGATTACGAACACTTTAGCTAGTAACCAACACGCTCTATCCGATCCCTTTGAGATTCTGGCTAATGATACGACCTATATCAACACAGTTACTTGTGATGTCCAGATGGTGGGCACGACCCAGATTGACACCTTTACTAATTCCCTCGGTTGCGATAGCTTGGTGATCCAGCAAAACATCTTTGACAATGTGCCACCCGTTGCTATTTGCAAACCTGGATTAGTCAAAAGTCTGAATCGATTAGGCCGCTATAAACCTAGAGTGGATCAAGTGGATAATGGCTCCTTCGATAACTGTGGTATCGCTTCTATGACCGTTTCTCCTGCCGTTTTCCTCTGTGAGGATCTTGGTATGCAACAAATCACCCTGATCGTTACTGATGTGAATGGATTGGTTGATTCTTGCACGATGCCCATTGAAATTGTAGATCAGGTCACCCCAAAGTTGCGGTGCCCACTCCCTATCACTGTAACTGCGGATCCTCTGACTTGCGATGCGGTAGTTAGCCATGGGGCTATTCAATTCGTGGATAATTGTTCGGGAGCCGTCCTTACCCAGACCTCAGGATTGGGCAATGGAGATGCCTATCCCATTGGAGTAACCACCAATGAATATGAGATTGTCGATGCCCAGGGCCTATCCAGTACTTGCTCTTTTACGGTTACCGTACTTGATCCCGGCAATTGTGCCCCAGCTTTCTTAGCCGGTCGAAAAGCCCTAGAAACCAGTGGATCCGAGCGAGCTGGAGACGCAATTGCGGCCTTCCCCAATCCCTTTAAGGGAAGTACGACCATTGCTGTGGATATTACATCTGCCAAGGAGATACAGATGGATATTTTGGATGCTCAGGGGCAGCGAGTTCATGCCCTGTACGAAGGCTGGCTCCAACCGGGGTTGCACAACTTTCTCTGGGAAACGAATTACGGCTTTGCCCCCGGTGTATATCTCGTTCGCCTACAATCGGCAGAAGGAGTATTAACGCAACGGCTTGTCTTAATTCGATAAGGGATTCTTCAATATTCACGTTGCCTACCTTCTCCCCCACGTTGCGTACAACGCGGGGGCGAGGATTTTAACCTAAGGGTTCTTTCTTTTTATCCGATGGGCAGCTATCTTTGAAACTCCATCAATAAAAGGACCTGCTTATGGCCTTCGCGCTTTTACTCATTTCGACTTTTATCCTTTATGCCAAGTCTAAATACTTCCCGGCAAGACTGAAGGATAGAATGGCCATTCTTCGGCAACACCCACGAGCGTTTCGGCTTGTCGCCTACGCCCTTTCGGGTTTAGCCATGTGGTTAATGATTGGTCAGTACGATGGATTTACGGGGTTTTTGGTATGGTCCTACGCCCTCATGTTAAGTTTTGGTCTATTGGTGATCGGACTTCCGCTTCTTTACAAAAGCTAACGGTATGCCTGCACAGAAAAAATACCTATCCTCTCCCGGGCAGCGTTGGCTCAAAGTCAGTGCCGCCATCCTCGGTGGATACTTTGTAGCCGTACTTCTCCAAATTGCACTGGGAGCCCACGTACAACGGCAAGATGTCGTCATTATAACTTCGGCCTATCTTTCCTTCTTCCTATGGGTTCTATTCATGATCATTCCCTTTACCTTCCGCAATGGTTGGAAAGCCTGGGGGTTTTACCTTATCATTATTTCGGTCTGTAGTGTGATTATTTATTTTAGTGACGTATCTTAGATTTCCTACTGCCTAGTTCGTCTTAGTTTTTAAACTTATCCTATGAAGCTCAAAGGATTAGGCCCTCGCATGTACAATATTTTCTTTGACACCCATACCGTTGCGGGAATCACGATCACGGCAGGCTTGTTTATCATTTTTTACGCAGGTGCTTTTTCGATTTTCCGACACGATATATACCGTTGGGAAAATCCCAAGGCTCGGGGTATTGAGGCGCAAGAACTGGAGGTTAATAGAACCATTGCTGCCGTTCGAGCCGCGGAACCCAATTTCAAGGAAACGACCTTTCTGACAATTCGTTCGGGTACGGACCACCAGCCTTTTGGTTACGTGTATGGCTCACGCT
>JBCDIO010000024.1:0-12953 GCA_038748815.1 Bacteroidota bacterium | reverse complement strand
AGGTTACAAAGTATTTAGGCATTATGCGGATGGTCATTTTATCGAGGGCTGCCGGTTTATACTCTACGCAAAGGCTGCTGGTAGCGGGGCTACGTCGAGGTCACCAAATAAAAGTGGTGGACCACCTTCGTTGTAATATGCTGATTAAGGAGGGACGGCCAAAAATATTTTTTGAGAATGCTCCCCTTGACCACGTCGATGCCTTGATTCCCCGGATAGGGGCCTCGGTAACTAATCGGGGAGCTGCCCTTATTCGTCAATTCGAATCGAAGGGGGTCTATTCAGCCACTTCATCGGATGCCTTATTGCGGGCTCGCGATAAGCTCCGCAGTCTTCAACTACTAGCTCAGGCCCGATTGCAAATTCCTAAGACCGTATTTGTAAATGCACTGGAGGATTTACCCAAAACACTCGATTGGTTGGGAGGTACGCCGGTTGTAATCAAATTGTTGGAAAGCACCCATGGGGTAGGAGTTATTCTTTCAGAATCCCCTCAAAATGCAATTTCTGTTATTGAAACTCTCACAAAGACGAACGAGCGAATCATTATTCAAGAGTTTATCAAAGAGGCCAAAGGTGGAGATATTCGCGCTTTTGTAGTTGGCAATGAGGTAGTCGCATCGATGCATCGTCAAGCGGCCAAGGGAGAATTTCGTTCGAATATGCACCGCGGAGCCACCGCCGAACCTATACAGCTAACCGAAACGGAGCGGATAATGGTCTTGAAAGCTACTGAAGTAATGGGTCTTTCGATCGCTGGGGTAGATTTTTTGCGGTCCAATCGAGGCCCACTTCTCTTGGAGGTAAATGCTTCCCCGGGCTTGGAAGGCATTGAAACGACGACCAAGATAAATATTGCCAATCTAATCATCAAACAGGTAGAGCGATCGGCTCGCTACCATAAGAAACAATCTCAAACGAAGGCATGAAACAACCGTCCTTGGTCGTAAATAACGTCTCTGTAGAACCGGGTTCTCAAAGGGAAGTACTTCTAAACGTTGGTCGACTCCCCTCAGATACTCGTATCAATATTAAACTGAAAGTTTTTCATGCGGCCAAACCAGGCCCTTCTTTATTGGTGCTTGCGGGCATTCATGGCGACGAAATCAACGGGGTTGAAATCGTACGTCGAGCCTTAGAGAACGGTCTTTTTGAAAACCTAGATTGTGGCTCGGTCATTGCGATCCCTCTGCTCAATGTCTATGGATTTATCAACTTTAGTCGGGAGGTGCCCGATGGGAAAGATGTTAATCGAAGCTTCCCCGGTAGTCAAAGTGGCTCATTAGCTTCTCGGGTGGCTCGAGCCTTAACCAAGAAGGTGCTTCCCTTGGTAGACTGTGGAGTGGATTTTCATACCGGTGGCAGTAATAACTATAATTATCCGCAGATCCGGTACAGCCTGGGGGATTCCACGGCAGAGACATTGGCTCGGGCTTTTCAGCCTCCCATTATTTTAGGAAATAAACCAATCGCTAAATCATTGCGAAAAGTGAGTCGCGATCAGGGTAAACCGATATTGGTCTACGAAGGGGGGGAAAACGCTCGTTTTGATGGATTTGCGATTGAAAGGGGGCTCCGTGGTTTGCAGAATGTCTTGATACACCTTGGTCTTAAATCGGGTTCCTTATCCGGAGACTCCTCGGTGGTCTTTGACCGTTCTTCGTGGTTGCGAGCTTCGCGGGCTGGTATTTTTGAGTGGAGTAAATCCTCCGGCCAATGGGTTCGCAAGGGCGAACCCATTGGCCGGATCAGTGATCCGTACGGAGATCTTTCCGTTTCGGTGGTTGCCAAACGTTCCGGTTATATTATTGGCCATAACAATTCTCCAGTGGTAAGCACTGGAGATGCTTTATTTCATATTGCTTACGAGGAGTAAGAAAGAATGGAATGTTCTTATTTTTTCTTACCCAAAGGGGCCAAATGCGAGCCTGGGGGCCTACCTTTACCCCGAGCACTCGGGGCGTAGACTTATAAGGGCCAGGCCTAAAAGTCAATCCGATAACTAATCAATGGAGTTAAACCACTCTGTCGACGAAAGACCCATTCGTTGTTCACCGGATCATAGTTCCGTTCCAATCCATCCACATTGCGGTACGAAATGAAATTCTGAATATCTAAAGCGAGTAGCCAGGTTACCGCTCCGTTTTTCTGGTAGGCAATTCGTAGGTCAGGACGGATATACGGCTGGATCGATTCTCCAAAAGGATTTTCAATATCTTCTGGGGGAAAAACGGAGTTGACGTCCGATACATCGAGTAAAGGCGTCAGTGGTAAGCCGCCATTGAATAAGACTTTGGTCGCTAAAATCCACTTATTGTCGGCCTTGGTTCGCCATACCTTTGAACCGACAACTGAAGCCGATACCCGGCTATTGTACTGGGTGTTGAACCACTCATCCCGATGGGGAACCCGGAACCGGGAATCAAATACCGAAGCCGATACCCGCACCTGGGATTCGTCTTCGAAGAATTTCTCCACGATAAGATCTAAGCCATAATTACGGCCCTGACCACCACCCGTTAAAGGTACGGTTGAATAGCCTTGAATATCGTTAAAGATCCAGTAAATGGTACTCGTATCCGCACCTACCGGTACCCGGTTCATTTGCTGGTAATATGCCTCTGCCCGAACGTGTAAGCGCTTGTCGGTAAAGACATCGTAAGCCAATACAAAGTGATGAGCCTGCGGCATCTCTAAGTCCATATTGGGCATTTCAATCTGACCATTTCCCGGATTGCGGATCTGCGTGAAATACGTTCCGATTGGCAGCATTCTTCCGTGTAAACCATAGCCAAAACTCAGACTTTGAGTCTCATTCAATCGGTACAAAGCCGATAGCCGAGGCTCCACCGAAGTCGTATTATTGAGTAATAGATGGAGGATATGCACCCCCGGTGTTATACTCAGTCTGGGACTAGGTTCAATCAGTAATTGCGCGTAGCCTTGTACTAAAGTTGTATTCCCTTCGACGGCCAGAATAGTAGATTCTTCGAAATTGACGAAGCTCAAACTATCGTGCTGTAGATTATAGAAGAGCTGACTAGCATAAGCCCCCGCAAAAAGGCGGACTCGGGTGCGGGCCGTATCTCCAGAAAGTACATCGTTGTGATGGGCGGCAAAAGTTAGGCGGTTATTGATGAAATCCTCCCGGTTGATCATGGTAGAATTGAGGTTCACATCCACTGTATCATCCTGCACCACCACTTGCTGCCCCATACCGGCTACCGCTAGTTGCAAGAAACTATTCTTACCCGTTTTCCAGTTGGTGTTGACCCCCAGAGCACCCATATTGGTCTCGAAGCTGTAAGCGGTCTTGTCAGCAATACTTACCCAGTCTTCTACAGGGTCAACCGGGGATTCGATCTCGGAACTCAAACCACCAATGCCCCAAAAAGAGGCATTCTGAAAAGCCCCCTTTCCGTTTCCCTTGAAATAGGTTTTGAAGCTTAGATCCTGGAACGTATTGTCAATGCGTTCTCCAACCAGAAAAATGCCAAGATTGTTGAGAATGCCCAGGGTTGAGTAACGGTAATTGACGAGGTAAGAACTTTGTCCCTGTTGAATAGGCCCTTCGGTAGAAACGTCTAGCCCCAGAATACCAGCTCGTACGGTATGTTCGCGTTGCTCTAAATTTCCTCGTCGAAAGCGCATGTCAAATACCCCGGAGAATGCATTGCCGTAATTGGCAGAAAAGGCACCGGAAGAAAACTGAGATCGATCCAGCATACTCATACTAAAGATGGTGATTCCTCCTCCCGATGAACCCCGCCGGGCAAAGTGATTGGGGTTGGGAATGTCTATTCCTTCGAGTCGCCATAGAATACCAACGGAAGAGTTCCCCCGCACGACAACATCGCTGCGGGTGTCCCGGGAAGCTTGCACGCCGGGTTGACTCATAGCCCAACGACCTGGATCATTGGCATTCGATGCCTCCAGCTCAATCTCTTTAGGACGAAAGGGGCGGTAACTCAGCGTGGGAACGTCACTGAGAGATTCCATTTTATTAGAATAAGCAACCACTTCGACACCCTCAATCTGCACGGGTGTCGGTTTTAAATTAATCTCCAAGACAACCTCTTTGGCAGTTCTGACTTCAATGCGATTTTCGTAATGCGAATCGTAACCAATGAAGGAGACTTCCAAATTCTGAAAACCAACGGGTACCCCCTCTAATCGGAAGGTTCCATCAATATCAGTGGTGGTCCCAATCCCTTCTGGACTGAGTACAAGAACGTTTGCAAACTCTACGGGCTCGTGGGTGTCCCGATCGAAAACTACCCCCCGGATGACTCCGGTTTTCTGTCCAAAAGCCTGCCCAAATAGAAAGAGGCAAGCAAAGAGAAGTATAAACTTTTGCATGGTGTTCGCTTTGATGATTAGGTCGATGAATGGACGTGGTGTTACAATCAACCCTGGTTGGGCTTTCTAAAAGTAATAGTTTGTGCGCAAATCGCCTGGTCCACCAACATCCTTTCCTTTATCCGTGTAAAGTTGTCCATATTGTCCGGCCACTCCAGCTCAATAATCGCGGAAGTTGAATATGGTTTTCTCTAATATGAGGAATGTTTACATCCAGCTTTCTTGACTCGACTCCACTCGGTAAAGAATGAAATCACGGATCGCCTTGGCCTTTTCAACGGGCAGGTAAGGAATGTGTAAAGTACCCGCTGCGGTATACAAAAGAAGGTCGGCCACGTCCAATCGCTTCTGGATGAAACTCTGTCGTACTTTAGTACTTTGCAAATGGCGCCAGTGTAATAAATAGCGATGACGTGTAAGCAAGCCATAGTGGGCTTCTACCCCAATTTCACTGAGCCAGATCTTCCAATATCGTTGGTAGCGGACGTTCCAGAAATACGAAAAAATCAACCAGAATACGCCACCAATAATTCCTTGCAAAGGCGAACCCAAATTTATGAGGAAGAATAAGCCCGCCGGTAATAAACCATGGATGATGAACCGCCGTCGAACTAAATAGCGACTGACACCGTGCAAGGTCTTTTCGGTCTCGCTCCAATCTGGAAAGTAGGCTTCCTGTACATTCTTGAGCTGGGCATCGTAACAGCCCGGGACGGTCATGGCTCCCTGGGCAGATACCGCAATACTTGAGGCCTGGTATAATCGCAAACGGTAGAGCTTGAAAAATCGTTGGAAGGGATTGGCACTCCATCGAATGAACTGGATTTTAGGTAGACTGATTGTCTGTTCTCTACGGTCAAGTAAACCCGCCTGCATCTGAAAACCAATGTCCGTTCGGTAAAAACGCAACTGGTAATTACGCAAGACGGAGAATAAAAGCGATAGAGCAAAGGAGATGATCAGAAAGAAAACGGCCAGAATAACGGAAGCCCAAATAAAGGAGGTAAAAATCTCTCCGAAGCGTTCTTCCATCATCTTGTAAATCTCTGGCCCTACCACTTGCTCCAGATCATCCAGCACACTGAGACTAAAAGCAAATAGAATACCGGCTGTGCGCAGGTGGTTTTGACTGACCCCAATTTTTAGAAGATCAGGAATGTTAAGTTCTAACAATAACTTTTTGCTCGTCGGTGCAATGCTGGGGGAGACCTCTTCTTCTGATTCATCATCGCTCACTTCTTGCGAAGAGATAGGTGCTCTTTGCGAAAGGACGTAGGTTCTCAATTGATTTGCTTCCTGAACCGAAAGAGCGGTAATAGATAATTCACTACCACTACTGCCCGCCGTATCAATATCTAAACTGGATACTCCAAATAATTGATGAATAGGACCTTGGTTGAGCGAAATCGATTGGATACGATCAAAGGGTATCGCCGTTCGGGTATGCTGTAATACCCCCCGCTCAATAATGAGCTCCCGGTCTTGAATGTAAAAGTAGTACCGAAAGTAAGAGATGATAGAACGAAGGGCCGAAATGGCCGCAATCCCAATGATGAATGGAGTGATATACCCTCCGACCTCGCCTCTAGGGTTAAAGAGCAGCACCAGCAGAAGAGGCCACAACTGCCGAAATAGCGTGCGTACTAACCGAAGAAGGATAAGGATGATCGCCACCGGAGATTGCCGAGTGGGAAGGGAGAATAGTCTAGTTTCAGTCAATGACATCACTCCCGGTTTTTTCCGCAATAAAATCCTTGAGTTCATTTGCTCGCTGGACGGGTAAGCCCGAAATTTCCAGATCGCTACTTTGTCCTCCGGCGGTGAAAATGTTAAGGCTAGCTAAGCCGAAATACTTTTCCAAAGGGCCCCGTTTTATACTCACATGTTGCACCCGATTAAAGGGAATGATCGTCTCCGTTTGTATCAGTACGCCTTTGCGATGCAAAATATCTCGATCACGTAAAGAATAGGCCTCAGCGGCAAAACGACGGGCCGCAATCCAAAATTGAAAAATGCTAAGTATAGCCCATACCGGGAGCGCAATGATCCAAGTTAAAGCATAAACTTGCATGCCATTTGCAAAGGTGAAGCCCACCATAAAGAGGAGAATAACCAAAGAGCCAAGACCAGCACGTGCCAAATTGAGTTGGTAGTACTTTGGCGCTAACGACTGCCATTCCAACGTATTGGTTGTTGGTAAAGACGAGAGATCGACTGATGGGTTCGAAAATAAAATGGGCTCGTTCAGCTCTTCCATGATGAGGAATTTAATTGACATCCGGCAGATTTGCTAGGGCCAGAATCCGTATCTAAATAAGAAAAAAAGCTGCGATCAACCAACTATTTTCTCCAAAGCACCTGTCAAAAGAGATAAAGCCACCATTTTAATAAACCAATTAGCACAAATGAAGCTATCTAAGTATTTATGCATCCTAGGATTCGCCATAGCCCTCACCCAGTGTGGACCTTCCGATGATATGCCGAATCCCAACAACCTAGCGTTTTCTTGTGATGATAATCCGGATATCTGCGAATTGACCGCCGCCCAGAACCAATTCGGGTGGAATCTTTTTGAAAAGATATACGCCGAAACTCCAGATGAAAATATATTCATTTCGCCTCTTTCTATGGCGGTTGCTTTATCCATGACGGCCAATGGTGCCCGTGGGAATACCTTCTCAGAAATGGAAGCTACGCTCGAATGGGAAAGTAAAGGGATCGATCCGCTCAATACGCGTTCGGAGACCTTACTTGATGTTCTTCCACAGCTAGACCAAGAGGTCGAACTGACCATTGCCAATTCCATTTGGTATCGGGAAGAATTCCCGGTAGAAGAACCTTTCTTAGAATTGAACAATACGCATTACCAAAGTGAAATCAATCCATTGGATTTTAATGACCCTTCGGCAAAAGAGACGATCAATAATTGGGTCGATAGCGCGACGAATGGCCTCATAGAGGAAATTGTTGAGGTAATCAGTCCGGACGATATTATGTTCCTGATCAATGCGATCTATTTCAAAGGAGACTGGAAATATGAATTTGATGAAAAAGACACAGAAGATGGAGATTTCTACCTCGCCGATGGGACCACCCAAACCACGCCTTTCATGAAGTTAGAAGGCGCCGATCTAGCTTACTTTGAAAACCTAGAGGTCCAAGCTATTCGCTTGCCTTATTCCGATGGGGCGTTTGGAATGACCATTATTCTTCCGAAAGAAGACCTGGAGATGTCGGAGTTGATTAGTGACTTACAATCCGACGGCCTATGGGAGCAGATCAAGAACGGATCTACCGAAGTGGAATCCATTGTGCGGATGCCTACCTTCACCATGGAGTACGAAGACCGAATGAATCGCTTTCTAATCGATCTGGGCATGCCACTGGCTTTCATGGACGGGGGGGCTGATTTCTCGGGAATCGGTCCTGGGGAACTCTACATTAGCCGAGTACGGCACAAGGCCTTTGTAGAAGTGAACGAGGTGGGAACGGAGGCCGCCGCGGTTACCTCCGTAGCGGTATCGAACGAATCAGCTAGTCTAAGCGGCTTTATGAACTGTAATCGTCCTTTCTTATTTGTGATCAGCGACGAGTCGGCCGAGTCCATTCAGTTTGTTGGACACTACTCGAAGCCAGAATAGGAATCGTTAGCCAATAATATCAAGAAGTAATTAATGGAAACAGGCCCGGAATCCAAGGATTCCGGGCCTGTTATTTGTAGAACGATGAGTAGTTATCTTCATTACCAAATTGTGAGATTCGTGTAAAGAAATAGATGTTTTACGTTGACCTTCTGATGTAGTGTGATATATTCGTATACTCTTTCTATCTGCTGGTTTAATTTAAAATTTACTTACTTAAGGGATACGGGAAAAATCAGTTTCCGATTTGGACTGCTTTTTTTGCACCTGTACTTCATCAGAAACCCTCGCCGATGCGCGGCATCGCCAGCGTTTTCTTCTTTGTTCAGGCACAAAATAATCTACTTCTATTTCGGATAATTATTAATTCCTCATCCCTAAACGTTTCTCCGAAACATGCATTCGTTCGACCCCCTAAAAGTAGGTGTCCTCGAGGAGGAGGCCCTATTTCCAAAAAAGACCATTGAGTACTTGAGGAATGCTGATTATTCCATGGTAGCCCCGATTTACGACGGCTTAGTATTCTTCAATGAATCTGACTTTTTTGCGGAGTCCTTGCTACAGAAAAAAATAGCGAAGATTCAAGCTGAAACAGAAGGGCAGAGAATTGCCTACGAGCAATTTATTCGTCAAAAGGGGCGACGCCCCAACTACGATATTTACGCCTGTTTTCAATCCTTTAACGAAGCCTTTAAAGCCTTTTTTCCACTAATTAAAATCGTGCAAAAGAAGCTGCAACCAGGGGATGTGATTCTAAATCTTTGGGATCGTACCGGATGGTTGGGTGCTTTCTTGCAAGGCCTTTTTCCGGCTCAGCGGGTGGTTACTCTCTGGGAAGGTAACAAGGATGTGTTAGGTTATAAGGGCTTTCATTTCTGGTATACAAACCAGGCTGAGGCCTCCAATATGCAGCTGGCCTTTGCGGATTTGAATAAACCATTACCATTTGCGGATAATAGCGTTGGAATGGTATTTGGCTTGGATACCTTCCACCGGTTTGATCAATCATTATTACTGCGAGAATTGCTTCGGATTACACCCGAGGAAGCTCCAATTCTTTTCCCTCACGTTCACCTAACAAATAATGAACCGGATCCATTCTTCGAACGGGGTTGCCGTCAATTACACGGGAGAGACTACGATGCCTTTTTTCAGCAGTTATTGAAACGAACATCGCGCGCTGGATTCGTTTTTCCGGAGCCGGAAATGTTTACGATCAATGAGTTGTCGGGAGGCAAGCCATTTCCCATCAAGTCGCAACCAAGTACGGATCACTACAATGCGATGTTGGCAATTTTACCCCAAAAGTGGGCCGAGGAAGAACAGATGGAAGCGTTTCATATGGAGGACCTACCCGATTTTACCCAGGCTCACATCCTGGTGAATCCGCTTCTTCGCATTGATTTCGCTCGTCAGCAAGTGCATGTTGATCGGGGACGGTATTCGGATCGAGTGGGATATTTACTAGACCGCCATCCCATATATATGGAGAAGTTGAAAAAGGCGGACGGGCACCTTCTTTCGGAGCTACAGGTCAAAGTACTCTATCTAGCGAGTCGTCTTCATTCGGTTTCTGAAATTGGCGCAGCTCTGCAAGTTGAGCCTCAGAACCTCTTTGCCCCTCTGAAAGATTTGGAAGAACGAGACATTATCCAGTTGGCACCCGTAGGCAAACAACACCTACGCCTTCAGCAGTACGTTAGCACGCAGGAATACGTAGTTCCCGCGTCTGAACAAACCCTACAAGCACTCTGGCAACGAGCCGTGGAGGCTTATCCCGAAGCGATATTTCTGGTTTCAGAATTGGATGAGAGTGAATTTACCTACGAAGAGTGCCAAGAAATTATTGAGCAAATTCAATTAAAACTAATCGAAGAGGGCTTACAGACCGGGGATCGTATCGCTTTGTTAACAGCCAATCACTTCGAGGCGGTCCTTACCATTCTGGCCACCGTAAATAACGGAATGGTGGCCGTGCCCATTGAGTATCGACTTGGAATTCCTCAGGTTCAGCATATTCTGGACGAGGTAAATCCATCCATCATCTTTATCGATCAGCATACACAGGGCAATTATGCAGAGCTGCTAACAAACTACCAATTGGTACAGTTCGATGATCTGGAAGAAGAAGGAACGGGACATACCTATTTTTCGGATTGGGTAGAATCGGTCGAACTTGAAATCCTACCAGATTACCGACCAGACACGCAAGATCTAGCCACTATTCTGTATACTTCTGGTTCCACGGGAATGCCCAAAGGGGTGATGCACACACACGGGCACTTGTTCCGGAGCAGTCGTTTGATCACTGAAACCTTTCAATGGGACACCGTGGATCGGCTTATGGCACTCGGAGAATTGGATAGTATGAGTGGGCTGCGGAATACTTGTTTCGCACCCCTGGAGGTGGGTGCCTCTGTGGTCATTCCAACGGTAGAAAGCAAAGATAATTTATTCTCCATCGCGGAGTCGATTAGCCTAAATGAGGCCACTTTGATGGGAACAACACCCGCCTTGTTGGCCCAACTCCTCCGGTTTGAATCCCGAGTACGAATAGACCTGCGCAATGTCCGTCAGATCATTTGTACAGGTAGTTATCTATCGCCAGAATTGAAGACGGGTATTTATGAGAAATTCAATATTCCCGTTCTCAATTATTATGGCTTGACGGAAACGACCGGTATTTGTATTGCGGAAGAGCCGGACACCTTTAATGCCAAAGCCAGTCATTTGGGAATGGCACGAGGCTGCCTGTTACAGGTGGTGGATAGTGCTGGTAAGGTCTTACCAGCGGATGAGCAGGGTGAACTACGCATCTATGGAGAAAATGTAATGCCAGGTTACTATAAAAAAGACACTAAATCGGCGGCGGTTTTACGCAATGGCTGGTTCTATACCGAAGATCTAGCAATGATCAATGCACGTGGAGAGGTAAGTCTTCTTGGTCGGAAAAGAGAAATCATTAAAACCGCAGACGGGCTTCTTATTTACCCTTCTCAAGTAGTGGACACGCTCCAACAGCATCCGAAGGTAGCGGATGTAGCGGTCATACCTGTACAACGGAATGAAGTAGAAGGCCTGAAAATCTTTCTGGTAACACCCGGTATACAAGCAAAATCACCCACTTGGTTTCAGCCTTTCAAAGACTTTCTTCTAGCGCAGATCGGAGATCGAAAAATCGCCTTAGATTGGGAGCTACTACCGGCTATTCCCCGCAATGTTAACGGGAAAGTACAAACGAGTGCATTGAACGCCTAATGATTCGAAACGGATCGATCGGACAATTTTTAATTGAAAAGTACGGAGCGGAAACCCGCCAATTAACATACGTATGAAAGATATTGTACAGGTCTTCGCAGACCTCTCCACAAAAGAAATGCAAAACAAGGTTTTTGCTCAGTTGGATAAAGAATACACCTACGCTCAACTTTATAAGGATGTAAGCCATTTAGTGGGCGTTTTCAAGGCAAATAGCTTGGTCGAAGGAGATCGAATTATTCTCTCTTCTAAGAATAACTACGCCGTTGGTTCCATTTTTTTGGCTTGCCTACGCTACGGAGTAACTACCGTTTTGCTCGATCCAGATGTAGGCCCCGTTCGGGCCAATGAGTTGATAGACATCTGCCAGCCGAAAGGATTCTTTGTCGATCAGCGATTGGAGGTAGAATGGTCTCTGGATGCCCGTTTGGCTTTTTCTTTCCCTTTGATCCAAGGCGGTCGAAAAAAAGGGAAACTCTTCAAGAAGATGTTGGGGGGGAAGAAAAAAGGGAAGACCGAAGGCGACAAGACCTATCCGGAAGTACTGCAAAGCTTTCCGGCGGAAGCCCTGCCAAGTACAGTAGATCCGGCAACGATCGCTTATATTTTATTTACTTCAGGGACCACGTCGGTACCCAAAGCCGTGCAGATCAGTCACCGTGCCCTGTGGGCGAATCTAGACACGATTAACGAGGTCTATCGACTCAATGCGGATAGTCGGATTTTTAATATCCTGACTACCTACCACACGGATGGAGCGATTCAAGGCCCCGTTTTGGCGGCCCTTAATAAAGCTACATGGTATCATCCCATGGAATTTTCTGTGGATCAAATCCCGCGCATTTTCGATTCTATTTACAAATATCGGATCACTCACTTCATCACCGTTCCTACGATGTTGGCCTTCTTGCATAAATTCTCAGAAGGATTCGAAGATAGCTTTAGCGGGGAAGAATTCAAATACATTGTAACCTCCGCCTCTCCCTTTGAGAAAAGCCTATGGGAATCGTTCGAGCAGACCTTCTCTACGGAAGTTGTTAATAATTATGGCTTGACCGAAACCGTAGCCGGAGCTAGTTACTGTGGGCCAGACGCGGATACTCGGAAAGTGGGTTCCATCGGGAAACCGATCGGTTGCTCCTTTAAAATTGTGGATGAAGCCGGAAATGAATTAGGCCCGAACGAACGCGGAGAACTGCTCATCCAAGGACCAAATATGCTGACGAGTTACCTCAACAACAAGGAAGCTACGAAAGCAGCTATCAAAGATGGTTGGTTTTATACCGGTGATTTTGCCGAACGGGATGAAAATGGCTTTTACCAATTGATCGGCCGTAAGAAAAATCTGATTATTACGGGAGGAATCAATGTACAGCCAGAAGAGGTAAGTGCTATTATAAATACCCATCCTGCGGTACAAGAATCGGTCTGTATTGGCCAAAAAGACGAACTATTTGGTGAGCGAGTAGTCGCCTGTGTAGTCCTCGAATCGGGGCAGCAAGTCGAATCTTCTGCACTCATTGACTTCTGTCGGCAGGAGTTGGAGCCGGCTAAAGTTCCAAGCCAACTATTCTTTGTGCCTGCTCTTCCTAAAACAATTTCTGGAAAGATACAAGTTCGGGCGGTAGAGGAATTGATCCGTACCGGAAACACGATTGCTACTGGGCAGCAGAATACCTTTATGGATGGTATTCT
>JBCDIO010000023.1:0-13148 GCA_038748815.1 Bacteroidota bacterium | reverse complement strand
TATGAACAGGATCGTACTAGCGATCCACAAAACGAAACCAACTTAAGGTACCCGGCTCGCTTTGCGAGCCGGGCTTTTTTAGGCTTGTTCATAAAGAACGCATGATTTTAAACCTATTTTCAGGGCCGAGCTTGCACAACCTTTTTACCTTCGCGCAGTTTTTAAGCCAAACCATGCACACTATGAAATGGAGTACGATCTTCTCTCTTCTTATTTGTTGGAGCGCTGTCTGTTGGCAATGCGCCCCGGCCCCCGAAAATGCAAATGCAGCCCCGACGGAACCTACCTATCTCCAAGGAGAAGCGGATGATCGAGCGGCCGAATGGGCCAATAAGGTGATGGATGCCAGTGGGGGACTCCAAGCTTGGCAAGAAGCCGCCGTTCTCCAATGGAATTTCTTTGGCCGCCGTCTCCATACCTGGGACAAACAAAAGAATATTAATCACGTAAGCTACGTCGATGGAAGCTTAGATATCCTTATAGACCTAAACAAACAAACGGGGCGTGTCTGGTTAGCCGGAACCGAGCAAAGTAATCCGGATACCCTAGCCAAATATTTAGACCTGGGTAATCGCTTATGGATCAATGATAGTTATTGGGTCTTTTTGCCGTACAAACTTCGGGATCCAGGAACAAAGTTGAGCTACCTTGGGGTAGACACTACAGACAACCAGCAATTGGAAAGCCTTGAATTGGTCTTTACCGATTCGGTGGGTGTAACCCCCCAAAACAAATATCATATCTATATCGATCCAAGCACCAACCTAATGGCGGGGTGGTCCTATTTTCCGAATCGTACGGACAGTATTGCTCAGTTTCGATTACCTTGGGCTGAGTATAAGGATTATGGCCCACTGCGTCTCTCTGGTAGTCGAGGCAAGTATGAGATTAGTGAGATCGCATATTTGGAAGAATGGCCGGAAGACCTAGCCACTTTGAACATGGACTAGGTCCACAACAGTTCCGGTGCTTGGGTTAAACCTCCATAGACTACCGCTCGCTGGCCAAAGTCTTTTGCCCATTGCAAAGCTTGTTCTTGGCTGCATTGTAACACCAGCATACTGGGTTCGGGAGGCCAGTCGGGCGCATCGGGCTGATTGATGGCCGGTAAGCGGGGAAAACCTGCAGCATCGATGGTTTGCATCAGCTTTCCTTGGGCAAGTTCATTCTCCTTCTCGGATCGCTGTTTAGAACCCGGATGGTAGGCCGTAATAATACACCAAGTTTGAAAACCGGCGGCGGCCAGCCATTGGTCTAAAGCTAGATTTACCTGCCCAATTCGTAGATCAAACCGGGGTGATTGAACCCGATAAGTGGTTGCTTGATAGGCCGTTCGAAGGCCCTGGTCTATTGGCTCAAAAGAATCGTCCATTACAGAAGGGTAGGTCTTCAGAATATTTTACCTTTGCGACAATTTAATGGAAAAGTGGGAAAACCGACTTTGTAAAAGTTGGATTTGTTAAAACCCGAGAGAATGGATAGAAATACGATTATAGGTTTTGTACTCATTTTTGGTCTGCTAATGGCCTGGCAGCAATTCACCCAGCCCAGTGCCGAAGAACGGGCAGAGATGCAACGAGTTCAGGACTCCATCCGCGTAGCCGACAGCTTAGCGCAGTTAGCTACCACCGAATTGGAACAGCAGGTTCCTACAAACGAGAATACGACAGAGACTACGCCTGTCAATAATCAAGCTGGTTTAAGCGATTCCCTACAGCAACTCCAAAATGCTGCCAAATTTGGTGCTTTTGCACCGGCCGCAGCGGGCGAAGAACAGCTGTACACTCTAGAGAATAATGTGCTGAAATTGACGATCTCCAGTAAGGGAGGTCGTATTGTCGAAGCCAATCTGAAAGATTTTTTGAAAATAGCTGAGGGAGAGCAAAACGTAGAAATTGAAAGCCCACTCTTGCTATTGGAAGATACCAAAAACCGCTTCGAATACTTCTTGCCCGTGCCTAGTTCCATCAATGGCCAAGTGAGCACCATGGACCTGAATTTTACGGGACAGGTAACTGGCAATGAATTGGTTCTACGAGCTCCGACGAATACCGGTGGCTACTTTGAACAAAAGTATACGCTGGATGCAGATGCCTATCACTTAGACTACAACGTAGCCTTCGAAGGCTTAAACGGAGTCCTAGCGGGTTCTGCTGATGAAGTAGAACTACGGTGGATCAACTATCTCGATCGACTGGAAAAGAATACCGAATACGAACGGAACTACTCTACGGTTTACTTCAAGCCTACTGACGAATCGTCGGATCACTGTTCTTGTACCAGCGACGATACCGAAGAGGCAGAAGGTCAAGCCCTAAAGTGGGTCTCCAACTCCAATCAATTCTTTAACTCTACACTGATTGCGGGGTCTTCTTTCAAAGGGGGTGTTTTCGAAACCGAATTGACAGGGGAAGAAAGTGCCGATCTGAAGAAATTGGTATCTACGGTGAAAATTCCATTGGACGAGCCTAGCTTCGCTATGGAATGGTACATTGGTCCCAATGAATTTGAGCGCCTAAAGTCCTATGATATGAGCCTGCAGGATGTGGTTCCATTCGGAAGCAGTATCCTTGGGACCATTAATCGTTGGGTAATCCGTCCGATCTTCGCTTTTCTGGCGAGCTTCATCGGTAACAAAGGAATCGTTATTCTGGTTTTGACGTTGATCGTTAAGTTGTTGTTGTACCCCTTGACGTACCGAATGCTCAAGTCGCAGTCTAAAATGGCCGCCCTGAAACCAGAGTTGGCTAAGCTAGGGGACAAGTTTGCGGATGATCCTCAAAAGAAGCAGGTGGAGACAATGAAAATCTACCAGGAGTTTGGAGTAAACCCGCTCGGTGGATGTTTACCCATTGCGGCACAGATGCCAATCTGGATTGCACTGTACCGTTTCTTCCCGGGGTCCATCGAATTCCGCCAGGAAAGCTTCCTTTGGGCAACGGACCTTTCTTCCTACGACGTGGCTTTTAGTCTACCAACGGAAATCCCGTTCTACGGAGATCACGTAAGTTTGTTTACGCTGTTATGGGCCGGTACTACCGTTCTGTACACGTACTACAATACGCGTCATATGGACATGTCGGCCAATCCAGCCATGAAATATATGCAATACTTCATGCCGATTATGTTCTTATTCTTCTTTAATAACTTCGCTGCGGGTCTGACTTGCTACTTGTTATTCTCAAACATTCTGAACATAACCCAGACTTTGGTTACTAAGAATGTGATTATCGATCAGGACAAGCTCAAAGCGGAATTGAATGCCTACAAGAAAAAGCCAAGCAGTCAGAAAAAGACTGGTTTTGGTAGCCGCTTGCAAGATGCTTTGAAAGAGTCTCAACGCATTCAGGAAGAACGCGAACGTCAGAAGAAAAACAAACGTAAAAAATAAGGCTTCCTTTTATTTCAAGTAGACGACAAAAGAAAGGCTTCCCATTTGGGAAGCCTTTCTTTTTTGGCCCAGGAATAGTACCTTAATGACCAGCCAATCACCGATCTTTTTTCCGCGTAATTCTTTAAGAAACAATTAACGATGTATGGAACTGATTAGGGTCCATATTTCGTTTGGTATATAATACACAAAGCGAAATGATTTGAGTCGTTCTCACTTGCCCCTGCACTCGTTTACCTCGTTGCACCCCGAGCACTCGGGGCGCTGAAACTATGGCTTCACCTACGTTTTGCGCCTTGTCAACGAACACATGGACTTCGCGATAACTTTCCCAAACCACCTCGCTTTGTGTATAGTACTTATCGACAAATCGTCCGTAGATTAAATGCCCATGTTCAATCGCCCATTTTTCCAGGTCTTCGTATGTATTTTACTCTTCAGTTCCTGCCAGTCCGCTCGGGTTAATCCAACCACTTCGGTTGATCGTTCTTTCCTGGTCGAGCCCTCTACCGAACAAGCGACCTTTGATCCAGCTACCGCCGTTTGTTTATTCGACGTGGAAGAGGAAGACGTTCTATGCGAGACAACATCTTCGGTCTTTGTTTTAGAAAAACCGGGCTGTTATGGTATATGCCCCGCTTTGCGCTTGGAGTTATTCTCCGATCGAACCTTACTATATCAAGGATTTCAACATACGGACCGAGTAGGGGACTATTGGACTCGTTTAACCACTACCGAATATCAGACCTTTTTGTTTGCGGTGGCCGAAGTACACGCCCAGAATCTAGCGAATCAGTATCCGGTAAATGGTATCTTACTACCTGATCTTCCCAAAACCTATTTCTTTTGGGAAGTCGGAGACAAAAAACAGGAGATACTTGCAAACTACGAAGTACCAACGGCTTTACGATCTTTCGAGGCTTGGGTCCTACGATTCCTTGGTCAGGAAGTCTGGGACCCTTTTTCGTAAGCATATAACTAGCAACAAACGGTAAGATCATCAAAACGGCCCCGCTACCGTAAAGCTCATGCATAGGTGTTCCTATGGGGTAAATGCCATTGGAGATCATCGAGATGCCGAAAATGGTGAGCAAAATACGGGTCAAATAATAGCGATTAAACCTCTACATTTTTTGATTGGCATTCAAAAAGCCTTTGGTTAGCGCTTGCAGATTCTGTACGTACGCTTCTAGCCATTCGTAGGTGAAGGTCTGCGGTGTTATCTGTAGATAGAAATTTTCTATAGTCAAGCTAAGTACCAACTGTGCCAAATGGTTCTGACCGCTAAGACCAAGCGCTTCTGCCCAAATACCAATGATGGCTTCGCCGACTTCCATACTAGATTGTTGGAAACAAGCGGCAAAATCTGGACGAGACCGATGAATGCGCAATTGACGATTAAAGAACAAATCGGTAGGAAATTCGAGCAGGGTTTCCAGTAATTCCGGAATTACATTCTTACACTGCGTCTCCCGATCTGCTATCAAGGAAGCCCGACTCAAATGGTAGGCTAAAAGGTGTTCTACAAAAAAATCGAGATCAGCAAAGTGATGGTAAAAGGAGGATTTGTTTTTTCCCACCAAGCGACCCAAGACTTCTACCTTTAGTGCATTCGGTCCTTGTTCGGCAAACAAGGCGTATCCTTGCACAATCCAGGGTAGCTTGGTGGGGGTATTCCATTGTAAAGCGTTCATTTTCTATAGTTCACCCCTTAATTTCTGGAAGTTAGCCGGTACATCCACGGCCCATCGTCCATTTTTCTTTCTCTTTACCGCAATGGACGTACCATCAACTTTAACGGATCGGATGTTTAGGTTCTCCATAAAACCTTCCAGGCGGATTGTCTGATAGTCCGTTTCATACTCACCCATGCGAACTTGCTTCAGGGTGAATCCTTTCTTTGTAGGACTAGTGGTAAAGCTTCTCAGAGAGTATTGCCCGTGTAAGTGATTCCAACCTTCACCAGCGTCCTCGTAGACCTCGGAACTATATGCCTCGGTACCCACCGAAACTAGTAAGCGCAAACGTTCTACCGGCTTTTCCTTGGTGTACTGCATCACCGGGTAAAGCGGCAAACAAGCTCCAGCCCGTAAGAATTGTGGAATAGAATTTAAATGCACGGGTAGCGTGTGTTTTTTGCCGCCTTGTAGAACCTCTCCGGTATCCCAGGAGATCCAGTTCCCTTTGGGAAGGTATTGCTTTATTTTTTTCAATTTCGGTGCTACAATGGGCACTACTAACCAGTCTGCTCCACTGATAAAAGCATTTTCTTCAGCCAGGCATTTCGGATCGGTATGATCCTCTAACGAAAGAGAACGCAACATCGGAACACCCCGTTGTTGATATTGCCAAAAGGCGGTATACAGATAAGGCAATAGCTTGTAACGCCATTCAATAGCGGCCTTTGCCTGTTTTTCTACTTTTTTGCCAAAAGCCCATGGTTCCTGATCCATCCGATCGGCCTGCATGGCTTCCATAACGGAATCTTCGTCTACTTCGGAAGCTCCATCGGTATTATTACCCATCGAGTGGATTCGGAAAAGAGGATGGAATACACCTAACTGAACCCATCGAACGAAGAGTTCGTCTTCGGGCCGGTCGACAAATCCACCAATATCGGTTCCAATAAAAGAGAACCCACTGAGCGCCATCCGTTGACACTGAATATTTGCCAAATGCAGATGCTCCCAGTTGGCAATATTGTCTCCTGTCCAGGCCGAAGAATAGCGCTGACCTCCACTGTAGGTGGCTCGGGTAATCACAAATGGCCTCTTTTCCTGCTGTAAGTTCGCTAAGCCGTCGAAGGTTGCTTTAGCCATCTGCTGCCCATAAATGTTATGTGCCTCCCGGTGTTCTCCACCGATGCCTTCGAGTTCGTGGCGTACTTCTTCTGGGAAAGTGAAGTTTCGTACCTTAAATACTGCCGGTTCGTTCATATCATTCCAGAAACCAGCAACTCCTTGTTCTACGTATAATTCGTGATATAACTGCCCCCACCATTCTCGAATGCGCTCAGATGTGAAATCGGGCCATACGCAGTCTTGTGGCCATACGGGACCGATCATGAGTTCTCGGTTGCTACGCTTGCAGAATACATCGTGTAGCATACCTTCTTGAAAAACCCAATAATCGGAATCGACTTTGATCCCAGGATCGATCATGGTAATGGTCTGGAAACCTTGATCCCGCAATTGTTGGATCATTTCCTTGGGTTGTGGGAAGTACTCGTAATTCCAGGTAAAGCATCGCCATCCATCCATATAATCAATGTCTAGATAAAGCGCATCGCAAGGAATTTTACGATCTCTGAATGTTTGGGCAACTTCTAAGAAGCGTGCCTCTGGGAAATAACTCCACCGACATTGGTGAAAGCCCAGTGCCCAGATCGGAGGTAGGGTAGGTGTTCCCGTCAGCAGAGTATAGCCCTGCACAATCTCGAGGAGGTCTTCCCCGCCAATCAACCAAAAGTCTAAAACACCCCCATCGGCTGATACTTCCAGTTGTTTTTTATGGGTATGGGCAAAGTCGAAATGAGTCCGGTAGGTATTATCGAGAAAGATACCGACTGGAGCCCCTTGCTTATTGGTCTTACAGAAAAAGGGAATAGCCTTGTACAGTGGATCGGACTGCGGGCCAAAGGCAAAGGCATCGGTCGTCCAGTTTTGTAGCTTTTGTCCCTTTAGATCCAGGGTACAAGACTTATCTCCCAAGCCGAAATAGTGATCCCCTTTGGCTACCTCGGCTTGCAGACGAACCTTATGAATTCCTTTTAGAATGGTACGTTGGTGGCCAAAGCCTGGATTAGCGCTAAGTAGGGTATCTCCTGCTTGGTTTTCTAAGGTCCATTGTCCCGTTTTTTCTTGGATGCTCCAGCGCATCCGTTCGGTGCTTACCGCGATACCGTTTTCTTCTTCGTGCCATACAATTTGGCGAGCTGGCTCGGGTTGGTAATTCGGATCAACTGCGTAAGAAGGTCTTCTTTCTAAAGTAGTATGCGGAATATACTGGATGCGTATCAGTTGGTCGCCGTAGACTCGAACTGCTAGGGCAGAGCCATCTTTTCTTGACAGCCGGAGACTGGCTCCCTCTAGATGTATTTGCCAGGGACCAGAAAAGCGTTCTTCGTAATAGACATCGTCGAATCGATTATGCCCTTCGGCTTCGGCAATAGGTACAGGACCCACAGTGGGGCCCTCTACTTTTTCTTCTTTCGGTGTCTCGGTTACTTGCGTTTCTTCTACTTCGGGTGGATGGTTGACTGGCTTGGTCTTTTGTAAAGCTGGATCCTTTTTCTTCATGTTGTTTATTTGGTGTCACCGGCCATGGCAAAAGGAATAAACTCGCTACAGTCCTGAATGGCTTGATCGAGTGTAAGTTCCTCTGCTTGTTGACGTTCACTGCTCCAGTTGAAATGATTACTGAAAGCTTGGACAATGACCCGGCGACAGGGATCAATACTTGGTAAATCGAAATATAAGCGTCCGGTTCGGCGATTGAAAAAATCGAGTAAAGTGAAGCAAAGTTCGTGGCGAACACAATGTTCCCATTCGGCTAATGCCATCGCCTCTTCCGGCTTATGGTTGGCTAAATGCTGATCAATGCTGGGGAGTAATTCGATGGCTTGTTTGCCGTAATTAGATACTAGATATCGTGCTTGGTCGTATCCTAATCCACGGCTACTCAACGCTTCTGCGACCTGGTCTTCGAATTCGAAAACGGCCTTTTGATCTTCGAAGGGTCCGCCCGTTAGTACCGTCTCTGCTGTTTTACACGAACCAAAAGTACGCTGATGTTGCTTTCGGTATTTTCGAGCAACGAGATCGACGATCCGCTCGGCCATCTTGCGGTAACCGGTTAGTTTACCACCGGCAATGGAGATCAGTCCATTATCCGATTCGAAGATCTCATCTTTACGACTCATTTCCGAGGGAGATTTACCCTCTTCGTGAATCAATGGCCGTAGGCCAGCCCAGCTAGACTCTACATCGTCCATACCTAGCTTGGCGGTAGGAAACATACTATTGACGCCCTTGAGAATGTAATCGACATCTTCCACATTGGCTACCACGTGATCCAAATCTCCTTTATATTCTGTGTCGGTGGTACCGAGGTAGGTCACCCGATTGCGTGGAATAGCAAACATCATACGACCGTCTGGCACATCGAAGTAGACCGATTGCTGTAAAGGAAGGCGTTGGTGCGGTACCACAATATGCACACCCTTACTATGGAAAAGGTGTTTCCCTTTTAGAGAGTGGTTGATATCTCGTAGCTCATCCACCCAAGGACCCGCTGCTGATACCGTATAGTCAGCAGCAATAGAGAAAATCTGTTCACTCAAATGATCCTTGGCTTCTATGCCTTGTACTTTCCCCTCTTGGTCATATTTGAATTCCATGGCTTCCACGTAATTGAGGGCAATTGCTCCGTGGTTAGCGGCCGTTTTAATGAGCTCCATGGTCAAGCGAGCATCGTCTGTCCGATATTCAGCGTATAGACCCCCTCCCGTTAGATCATCTCTGACCAACAAGGGCTCAGCTGTTTTGGTAGAATCTACATTCAGCATTTTTCGACGATCTTCGGGCAGTACTTTAGCCAGAAGATCATAAACCATTAATCCTAAAGAGGTTGCGGTCTTACCATAAGTACCTCCTTTGATGAGCGGTAACAACATTTTTTCGGCTCGAACCAAATGGGGAGCTAAATGGTGTACAATGGCTCGCTCGGTACCAACTTCACGTACCAATTGAATTTCCATCTGCTTGAGATAGCGTAAGCCCCCGTGTACCAATTTGGTAGATTTACTACTTGTACCCGAGGCAAAATCATTCTTTTCGACGAGTGCTACCCGCATTCCGCGGGTAGCCGCATCAATGGCTATTCCCGCACCGGTAATACCTCCGCCGATGACTAATAGATCGAAATGGGTAGCCTGCAGCTGTTGAATGGCTTCGGATCGTTGATTTGCAGATAGGTAGGTTATCATGGTTAGAAGCTTAAGGCAGGGGAGACTGCCGTTTTCTAACTGGAAAGGTCTTCAATTTTTAGAGGCCAAGCCAGTTTATATGGATTAATTGGTAATATAGAGACGAAAAACTAAGGAACTTGGTGTTTAAATTACAATATGTTTAGCTGGTTTAATACGATTTATGGATTAAATGTTCGGACATGACCGGGAAAATTACAACAGAAGTAGATATCCTCTCCGTAGGCGAATTATTAGTGGACTTAATTGGCCGTGATTTTGCCGACGATTTCTCCATGGTAAAGGATTTTAAGCGGGTTTTTGGAGGCAGTCCGGCTAACCTGGCTATGAATATGGCGCGCTTGGGAAATCGGGTTGAACTAGCGGCTACTGTAGGGGGAGACCCATTGGGAGCCTACTTGATCCACGAAGTAAAAAAGCTAGGTGTTTCTACCCATCGTATTCGACAGTGTACCGATCCTACCACCGCTATACTGGTTACCCGCAGCACGGCCACCGCGGATTTTATCCCATATCGCGGGGCTGACAAGCAGATTCTTACAGAACAGCTGCCCGCCGCTGATGGTACACCACCTAGGATTTTTCATACTACCTGTTTTGCCCTTAGCAAAGATCCAGCTCGAACGGTTATTCTCAAAGCGGCGGAACGAATTGCTAAGGCGGGCGGACAGCTTAGTATAGATGCCAATTACTCCGGAAAAATATGGCCTGATCGTGCGGAAGCGCTGGCGGTAGTCGAGCAGTATTGTCGACTCAATGCTTTAATAAAAGTGAGCGATGTTGACTATCTACGTCTCTTACATCATCGAATGGAAAGTCCACAAACAGCCGCCGAGTACTTTTTACACTGCGGAGCCAGAGCGGTTTGCGTAACCGAAGGAGCAAAAGGTCTCTGGGTCGCAAATCAAACGAATGGTGTTTACATTGCTGGACGAAGGGTAGAAGTCAAAGACACCACCGGAGCGGGAGATGCGTTTTGGTCGGGATTTCTTACAGCCTGGTTAGATAATAAAGGATTAGAAGCCTGTGGTATGGCGGGTAGAGCCATGGCCGAGTTAAAGATAGGCCACTTTGGGCCCTTACCAGAGAAAGTGAATCGAGATCTAATTTATGAGTAAAGATTCTCCTTATGCATGATCAGTATGATCACTTTCCCAAACCATTCCGTTTCGGGTATATAACTCATCGAAACCTCCAGTGGAGAAAAAGGTACGATGATTGGCGAAGCCGTAACTTACCTGGATGTTGAGGACGAAGTCCTATTCAATACGCTTAGATCGTTTGCTGGAAAGCTTGTTCAATTTCATTGTACAGTAAACCACTTCCGCCACCATAATGCTGTATAATCGGCATCTTCGGATACTTGGCTTTACACCAATCTCGGAGGTGCGATTCCTCCGTTGCACGAAGACCTCCACCGAGTAAAAGTAGATTGAACGATTCCTCGTTCAATCTACTTTTTATTTTTTCTAGATCGATAGATCCTTCTCCTTCCCAGTCTTCGCGCGCGTTGATCAAGCGTAAAATCACAGGTAGGATTGCTGGATTTTTTCCAAAGTATAATATTCGAGTCATGCTTACCAAGCTTTTGCAATATCTGAGAGTGACTTACGACTTCTGGTCCCTACTTCTCGGGTACGATAAGGCTCGGGA
This sequence comes from Bacteroidota bacterium, assembly GCA_038748815.1. Lineage (GTDB taxonomy): Bacteria > Bacteroidota > Bacteroidia > Chitinophagales > Saprospiraceae > JBCDIO01. Next base: position 2,118 of record JBCDIO010000023.1, on the reverse strand, counting down.
AGGTCTTCCGTCTCTCCTCGATGCCCCAGAGCGATCATACAAACGGGGGTGCTACTTTCTTTCAAATTAATCAGCTGCGAGATTTTATTACGGTCAAAACCTCCAATGAAGTGACTATAAATATTCATATGTAGAGCCTGCAAGGATAGCTGGGCATTGGCCATACCCAGATCGTGTTCGGCCGTTCCATTTTTCTTCCCATTCTGAGCGAAAAAATCATTTTTTACTGCCAGAACTAAAGCCCCAGCCTGTTTACACCAGGGCTGATTTCCCGGCATTAGGCATTCCCAAAATTGCTCAAAGCCTTCGGTGCCGGCGAGCACATAATAGTAAAACCAAGGCTGCTCGTTCATAGAGCTAGCCGCCCAGCGAGCACCTTGTAAGATTTGCTGCATTTCGTGCTCGATTAAAGCTTGTCCATCGAAGGCCCTTGGGCTCCAGCGAGCCTCGAGTAATGGGTGCAGCGTTTGTGTAGCGTCGGTTGATTTATGGTTATTTTCTTCAGTCATTTTTCTTTAGGTTATAGATGTAGGAAGCCGCGAAAGGCGTTTCCTTCCGCGGCCATCATTGTTCTGATTTAAGAGAGACTCATCGGTACTTCCATCAGCAATACTTTGGCATCGCTGCTGGTTTTTATATTGATCTCATTGGTATCCCAAAGACCCATTCCGTCCCGGGTATTCAAACCTTGCCCTTCGATCTCCACTTCACCATTAATCACAAAGGCGTACACTCCATTATTGGAATCTTTGACTCGGTAGGTCTCTTCACAACCCGCTTCCAGTTCCCCCATGTGAAACCAAGCATTCTGGTGAATCCATACCCCATCATCATCCGGGTTAGGGGATAATATCTGCTGGAAACGGTTGTTTAACGAAGCGGTTTCCAAGGTGATCTGATCGTAGCGAGGTTCTACATTCTTTTTGTTGGGGAATACCCAGATCTGTAGAAACTTCACTTGCTGATCTTGGTTTTTATTGTATTCACTGTGGAAGATTCCGGTTCCTGCACTCATGGCTTGGATGTCGCCTTGTTTTATAACAGCGGTGTTGCCCATGCTATCTTTGTGCTCCAAGTCTCCTTCCAATGGAATGGAGATTATTTCCATATTATCGTGCGGATGCCGACCGAAGCCCCGGCCCGCGGCAACTACATCATCATTCAATACGCGCAAAACCCCAAAATGCATGCGCTCTGGGTTGTAGTAATTGGCGAAACTGAACGAGTGGTGTGAGTCTAGCCAGCCGTGGTTGGCATGTCCACGAGAATTAGCTTTATGAACTACTGTTTTCATGGTTTTATGCTCCTTATTTGGTAAATGATTAAATCCGACCTGATCCATTAATTGGTCGTAGGTCGAGGTTTTTTTATTGTCTTCCGTATTGGCCTTGGCGATCGAAGATGTTGCGGCCACACCAGCCAAACCGAGTAGGGATTTCTTGAGAAAGTTTTTCCGATCCATATTCTTTACTTTTTGATAAAGGAGCTATCATCGTTCCTTTGTTAATACAAAGATCGGGGAGAATGGTGCGGTAGGAAATATGAAAATCCGGGGTAAGCTTATGAAAATCCGGGATGTGATATGGATAGACATAGGTAGTGTATTTGCGAGGCAATGATCTCCCTGTCGTTCCCTGTGGTCTTGAAGAACTTATAAATATGAGAGGCCAGCAGAGTTCGCAAAGGGTATAATTTCTGCACGTTGCAGCTCGTCTGCGAACTCTGCGAGACCGGAGTAAACATTGAAGCCTTTGAAGAATACAAGTGATGATTAGGAAGTGATAAGCTGCTAAAGAAAAGGCCTTGGCGTACTTTGCGGCTCCTGTGCGAACTTTGCGAGAAAAAAGTAAGCGTTGGCATCCGAAGCTTGCAAGCTAGGCTCAGGAATTGATAAGCTGCTGAAGAAAAGGCCTTGGCGAACTTTGTGGCCCCTTTGCGAACTCTGCGAGATCGAAGCAAACGTTGGCCTTCGAAGCTTGCAAGCTAGGCTCAGGAATTGATAAGCTGCTAAAGAAAAGGCCTTTGCGAACGTTGCGGCTCCTCTGCGAACTCTGCGAGAACGAAGCAAACATTGAAGCCTTCGAAGAATACAAGTGATGATTAGGAATTGATAAGCTG
>JBCDIO010000022.1:0-13255 GCA_038748815.1 Bacteroidota bacterium | reverse complement strand
GTATTCGAGAAAAACCCGCAGTAGCTCATTGGGACCAAAAATGGCAAATTGCTCGTGGACAGGCCTCCGATGCGCCCCTTTGGCAGCCTTCCGAAAGTAGTGAACAACTTAAAGACCGCCCGTTGGTACTGGTTGTTGAAGATAACACGGACCTCCGTCGGTACATTGAATACATACTGCGAGATCAATACCATATTGTCACAAAAGAGAACGGACTCGCGGCCCTGCAGTGGCTACGCCAAGCCCAAGCAAGCATACCCGATTTGATTGTTTCGGATATCATGATGCCTAAAATCGATGGTTTGGGGTTATTACATCAATTGAAAGGAGACTCCACCTGGAAAACCATCCCGGTCATCATGCTTACCGCTCGAGCGGGAACTCGGGATAAAGTAAATGCCTTGAGAACAGGCGTCGATGATTATTTAACCAAACCGTTCATCGAAGAGGAGTTATTGGCCAGAATGGAGAATTTGCTGAGACACGCCCAATCACGTCGTCAATGGCTCGACAAAGAGGCCATTACAGAAGAATCAAGCCTGGAATTGACTGAAAGAAGTCAGGAGGAAGAACAGTGGTTGATCCGGTTGGAAAACATCGTCGAAGCACAAATTGGCGAAAGTACTTTTACCGTCGAACAATTAGCACAGAAACTTTTTGTTAGCCGGCGGCAACTACAGCGACGCATCCGAACCCTCACCGGTCTTACCCCCAATCAATACATTACCGAATTTCGCTTACAAACGGCCCGGGAAATGCTTGAGCATGCGCCCAACCAAACCATCAAATCGGTTGCCTTTAAAGTCGGGATTCGGGATGTAAAGTACTTTTCTCAGCAATTTAAAAAACGCTTTGGACGCTTACCGTCTTCCTATCGAAACGACCAACAAGCTTAGCTCGAAAGAGTCTCTACCACTCACGGTTTTGTTGAGAATGTCCCATTTCTCCCCCTGCATTGGCCAAAAAATCTACCATTGGAATTAGATATTTGTTACGACAGCAATAAAAGAGTGAGGCCCCATTATTACAACATGAAGATTAGACAAGATACTACTCACTCAGCAACCCAATAAATAAATACCTAAAGTCCCGCAAGGGTTTGTTTGGCCAACTTCCATAGATATTGATACTACAAACCTTTACGAAGGCCTAACATCTACCCCTTCTTTTCCCCTTCAGCAGCGAGACGGATCCTCACCGTCTCGCTGTTCCTTTTTTATCTAAAGTCGAATTTCTAATTGCGTATCCTGGTCCAGTATAAATTGGCAGTCTTCGAAAGAAGGTGGTCCAAACCAGGTTTTCGGATTATTCGAAAATCCATACGGTTCACTCGGCAAACCAAATAGGCCTTCCGTGTTCAGTTGTCCATTATTGTCTTCATCGTGGAACAAACTAATACAGTAAGTACCTGGTTTTAAGCCCGAGAACTCAACCGTTACGGTGGATTGATGCACCGCAACCACCTGGCCCCAGTCACAGTCATTTAGAAACTTATCAGGATCATTTGCGATTAAACAAACTCGCAACGATCCGCCAATCGTTTCAATATCTTCAATGGATACTTGTAGATTAATTCCCGATTCGGGAGCTTCTACAGGGTTCATACTAAAGCAACTGAGAGCCAACAATAAGGTGTAGATCATGCTATTTTGGTTTTATGAATAATCGAAGCAGCAATGGATAAATTCAATACCCAACAAAGCCAAGCCGATACTTGGTAAATAGTGATAAATGAAATGGGGGTAATCAAAGCCAAAGCCAGAATGCTACGTTGAGTGATCGATGAAAAGGTCAACGCATAGTTGAGTAGCATCCAGATGCGGTGGCGAGGGAGATTACGCTGCACTAAAGCCCGCATGGCAAGCCATAGACTCCCGCCCCAAAGAAGTCCAAGAATGAAGAAACCGACCTTCGCCGTCCATCCCCCCATCGCAAAAGGAGCAATCCACAATCCAGCCAAACTGGAAATCCCCACACTGGTCGCATACAGATAGCCTAGCGGCACGTGCCAATGCTTCCGGTTGCGCATAAACTGAAAAGGCCCTGTACTAATAGCCACCAAGCCTCCGCCAATGTGTAGGAAAAAAGCAAGTCGGTACCACCAGGTCTCCCGAAAGGTTTTACCGGCCAGAATACCACTATCTTCCCCCAGGAAGTAATGCATACTCATTCCGATCATGGAAATCGCCCCAACCAGCAGGAACATAAGAAATAAATGTGCTCGTTTCATACCTCAAACCTCCGATTCCCAAACCAATCACACAAGGGTCCTGGTAGGAATAACAAGGTTTTGGTACCAACAACAAGCTTATGGTAAGAATGACAAAGGCGATGGTAAGAATGACACGAAAGCTACGCTAAAGCTTGCCGGATAGTCTCGATGTAACGACGAGAAACCGGTAAAGGTGCTCTATTATCCGCTAGCCAAAGTTTTAAACCCTGGGCATTGCCGGAGACCTTTTGCACCTTTCCCAAATTAACGAGAAAAGAGCGGTGACAACGTAGGAGCTTGTCCCCCGTTAGTTGCTGCTCCAACTCCCGTAAATTGAGTCGTTCCAGAACGGGGTGCTGCCCCTCCCGATGTATTTCAACGTAATTTCCTTCTGCCCGAGCAAAGAGGAAGTCTGCTTCGTGTAAAGAGAAGGATTGATTCTTTAAGTTTGTGTGAACCAGCCAAGTCAGCGACTCTTGGTGGAGTTCCTTTTCCTTTAATTGGGTACCCAACGTATTGGCTTGGATAGACATTCGCTGGTGTTTCCAGTTAAAAACCAATAGTAAGTAAAGACTGATTGGAATAAAGCCCAAGATGATCGTCCGGATTATAATGAACCAGTAATTACCCCAACTAAATGGCAAATCAAGTAAAAAATTGATGTATAGACCGTTCCCCGTCGCCACGGCTAGCAGCAATAGTAAATAAAAGAGCATCTGTCGACCAATGGTCCAATTGGATTCGGTAAATATACGAGGAAGCAAAAGTGGCAGCAGGGAGTGGAAAGCCCCAAAAAATACAAAGGAAATAAGACCAAATAACCAAATCTCCCCGTCGGAATAATTGGGATTATTTAAATCAAAAGGTTCAAAGAACCACAGAAAGAATCCAATGAAAAAACCAATACCCAAGGATACCAATAAGCCACGCCAACCTGCGATCGGCAGCGTATAAGGCCTCGTAAAGTATTGGAATAACCACATGGTTAAAACGATAAGGAATTGGTCGGTAAGCAAGATAAGAGAAGGTATCTCAATTGTTGCCCAAAGAGGAAGACTTCTTTGCTCAAACGGCTGCTTTTTTTACCAAGGCCCCACTTACCAGGCTCGCTAGCAGGGATAAAAAGATCCAGACTAGCAGTATTTCCTGGGGTTTGATGCCTGACTTTGGAGCAGTTTCGTAGAAAAAAGCCCGAAACCTGGAAAGCCAAGGCATATATACCATGCTACTATTGTATAAGGCAATAAGAATGGTGGCGATCGAACAGAGCAAGGCAGGTGCCCAACAGGGTACCCGTCCGGTGGTAGAACGCAACCAGTATATGCCTTTGAATAGGCCCGCCCACAGAGTATGAAAGAGAAATTGGATCGGTAGATAAACCAATAACAGCAAAATGGCCCCGATCAAAGGAGGCATCACACTGAGCAATAAAAAGCAGATTCTAGAATAATGTAGCCAGATATCCATCGGTTGTTATCGCGTTAAGAAGATCGATTTACTCTTTAACGCCCTTTTCTGTAAAGAATTACCGGGTTCTTTTTTGTTTAGTGGCCCATCTTTTAGCTACAAAGGCCGCTTTGGGGGGAGACTTCGTTGCCAAAAACACTGCATACAATTAACCTCATCCAATTTCCAAACGAAACTGTTTGGGGCTAAGCCCCTTAGCTTTACGAAAGAGTCAAGAAAAATAATTGGGATCATTGAATCCCACTGCGTAAGCAATCTCATTGATATTCCAATCAGTCTGCTCTAAAAAGACCCGCCCCTTTTCGAGGCGGATATAACTAATGTATTGGGAAGGAGTCATTACTGAGGCCGCTTTTAGCTTGCGGTAAAGCTGCGTATGACTCATGTGAGCACCCCGGCACAATGATCCAACCCCAGGGTTGTAATCATCCAGGTGTTCTTCCACAAACAACTGTAGTCTTTGCAACCATATGGGGTTCTCTGTCGAATCAGTAGCCGGGGCCTCATCCGTTTTTGCTTCGGCGATCATGGCCTCTGGTTTGGCAATCTTGGATTTGGGAACAAAACCCAGCCCTTCTTGGTAAACAAGCACCAACCTAATTGCAATTTGATCGCCGGAGTGTACTCCTTCCCGCGGTAATTCTTGAAGCTCAAAAAACCAAGGTTCAGACGCATTCTCCTTCGTTTCATTTACAGCAATATTCATTTCTAATCATTTGATATTAAGTGCCTTAACTTAAGTTCAAGGTAGCTGTAAAATCGAAGGATCTAAACCACATTTTGATGTAGGTAGAGGAGAGAATGCATGAGAATAATGCAAAGAGTTGCTGTGTAAGCGTAGATAAGTTAGTAGACATGACAATTACAATAAGGAAATGATTAATATTTGTTAGCAATAATTGATAAATACGACTGCAAGGTAGGGGGAGAATAGAGAGGCTTAAACCACATCTTGATGTGGGAAGATCGGGTAAGGAGGACGGGGATTCCTATATTTGTAGTCGTTATGGCCAAGACTAAAGAAAAAATTCTACAAGCCGCACTAGTTCTTTTCAATAAAGATGGATTAGTAAATGTGCGCTTACAACACATTGCCGATGAGGCCTTTGTTAGTGTTGGCAACCTTGCCTACCACTATCCCAATAAAGAAGCGATTGTCTTAAAGCTATACGAAAACTTGGCCGAGCGACAAGCCGACTTAATGCGGGAATACCGAGCCGTTCCTCTCTTTGAATCTATTGATCGCTTATTTAGGCTTACCTTTCAACTCCAGGAAACGTATCGTTTCTTCTATCTGGACACCTTAGAAATAAGTAGAGGCTACCCTAGTGTGGCCGAACGCCACCAGCAGCGAATTCAATCACAGATCAACCAACTTCACCATATTTTGGAATTCAATGTAGCCAGAGGTGCTTTTTTACCGGGAGAACCCCATTGGGAGTACCAGCCCGTTGCGCATCGATTATGGATGATAATGGATTTATGGCGTTATCAAAACCGGGTACAATTCGGAACAGAAGGAGAAGAGGAAGCATTCTTAGAGACCTTATGGAGTTCTCTTAGACCTTTCTTTTCCGATATGGGTCGGCAAGAATACAGACAAATGCTGAACCATCCCTATGATTTTTTCTTTTAGCTTTGTCAAAGCTAGAAACATGAAGGGATCTCATCTAAGCAAAAAGGCTTATGCCGAATTGCTCAATTTAATGAACAGACAGTACTTTTGCGAGCGCGTCGGAAAATCGAACGATTATGCGTTCTTGCAAGCTGATCATTGGTTAAAAAGATTCTGCGGTCATCGATCAAGTGATCCGGACCAAAGAAGGTTGGGCTATTTATTTGGTTTTTGCCCATGCGGTTTATCCGTATCGTTTAATTCGGCGTTTCATCCACCGAATTAACCATCCGAAGAAGGCTGTGGTAAGTGCAGAATACATGCGCCGGCAAGCTGCCAAAGATCAACGAGGAACCTTAACGGTTCAAATGAGTGATTTTGATCTATGCCTTAACTAGGATCTGACACTCCCTTCGCCTGCCATCCAACGGTAGTCTAAACAAGGCTTAATGGTAGAACGAAATACAAAGAAACGAATTCTCAGGGCAGCTGGAGCCCTAGCCAACGAACGGGGGTTTGGAAACCTTCCACTCCAATCCATTGCGGACGAGTTAGGTATGAGTAGCGGTAATCTCGCCTACCATTTCCGTAATAAAGAAGCCATCGCAATGGGATTACAATCAGAAATTGAAGATTCCATTCAAGAAATTTTAAAAACCTACCGCGTCTTACCCAATCTACTGGACCTCGACCAGCAACTACAAAAGTGGTTCTTCTTTCTACAAGAATACCCGTTCTTTTTCCGTGATCTGTCAGAATTTGATCGCTTACTACCCGAAACCAAGGCACTGCGCCAATCATGGGTAAATAAGATCATCCAACAATTCCACCAACGACTCCTGTTCAACACCCAACGTGGAATCTTTCTCCCAGAAAATCCCCCCAATGCCTACAATCAGCTTTCTGTTTGTATGTGGGCTCAAGTATTAGCTTGGCCAGGATTATGCCAAACGAAAGCCGTTCATCCCGATCCAGCCTCTTTCAAATCCCTCATTTGGTACATCCTCATTCCTTTACTCACCGAAGAAGGTTTGGCAGAATACAATATGCTCATTCAACCTATTTTGTCTAACCCCTCTAACTAAAAGGTTCAACAAACCTTTACTCAATTCTTCACTAGACTCACACTAGTGCCTAAATCACTGATTATCAATGATTACCTAATTAGACAAATTCTAAATTAGAGTAAATCACCTAATTTTTAGGCTTCAAGCACTAATATTCCTAGAAAACATTTTCTAATCCGGATTTCAATCTTATATTTGGAAAGCAGTGACGATTTACGAAGATTATTTTCGGACTTCCTGCAAATAAAAACTATTAAACAACCAAATACATCAGCAACCATGGCAAACGTACTATGGCTTCAAGGAGGGGCATGTAGTGGAAACACCATGTCATTCCTCAATGCAGAAGAACCAACTGTGCCGGAGTTGGTCACCGATTTCGGGATCAATATTCTTTGGCATCCCTCCATTGGTCTCGAAATTGGTCATCAGGTGGTCGATTTGATGGAAAACATCAAAAAAGGCGAAACCCAATTGGATATCCTCGTCTATGAAGGTAGTATTGTACAAGGGCCTAATGGGACAGGCACCATGAATTACTTCTGTGATCGCCCAATGATGGATTGGATCAAAGAACTGTCCGAAGTAGCCGGTTTCGTTGTTGCCATTGGAGATTGCGCTACCTGGGGCGGCATCCCTGCCGTTCCACCGAATCCTTCGGAATCTACCGGCATGCAATTCCACAAAGAAAAGAAAGGAGGATTCCTGGGCTCCGATTACGTCTCTAAAGGGGGCCTGCCGGTCATTAACATTCCTGGTTGTCCGGCTCACCCTGACTGGGTCACGCAGATTTTAGTAGCGATATCCACTGGTCGGATTGGAGATGTTTTGATCGATGAATACCATCGCCCCAAAACCTTCTTTACCGATTTTGTCCAAACCGGCTGTCCGAATGCAATCAGTTTTGCCCAAAAAGTAGATGGCCATTTTGGCAAGCGGGGCGGTTGCTTATTCTATGAAGTGGGGTGCCGTGGGCCAATGACACGGGCCAGTTGTAATCGAATCCTTTGGAACCGCACCTCCAGTAAAACAAGAGCTAATCACCCTTGCCTAGGCTGTACGGAGCCAGGATTCCCGCACCACGACTTGGTAAAAGGATCGGTCTTCAAAACCATGAAATATCTCGGATTCCTCCCTAAAGATGTTCCAACGGGTAATTCTCGACTAGCGTACTACACCCGAGCCGGTTTTGAGAAAGTAATGGGATCCATTGAAAACCTAGCAGGAGTCAACAAAGAACACTTCGAAACCTCCAAGTAGCCAAGCCATCTGTTTAAATAAACCAACCACTAATTTTAAAAGACATGTCTCAGTATAAAGAGCTAAATATTTCACCAGTTGGCCGCGTTGAAGGCGATCTTGATGTGAAAGTGTACATGGAAGATGGGGTCGTTACCCGTGCCCACACTCAGGCCGCCATGTTCCGCGGATTCGAGAAAATCATGGCGGGCAAAGACCCCCAATCCGGTTTAATAGTAACTCCACGTATCTGTGGTATCTGTGGTGGTTCACACCTTTACTGCGCCTCCTCGGCCTTGGATACTGCTTGGGGTACTACTCTTAGTCCCAATGCCTTATTACTCCGGGCAATCGGCCAGGCAACCGAAACCATCCAAAGTATTCCACGCTGGTTTTATGCCATTTTTGCCACCGATATGGCCAATAAGAAGTTCGCCAATAAACCCCTGTACCAAGAGGTAGTTAAACGTTGGGCCGCCTATGTAGGTACTTCTTTCCAACGGGGAGTAGTTGCCTCTGGCCGTCCCGTTGAAGTGTACGCATTATTCGGCGGTCAATGGCCACATTCTTCCTATATGGTACCCGGTGGGGTCATGTGCGCCCCTACTCTAAAAGATGTCACTCGAGCCGTTGCCATCATGAATCTTTTCCGCAACGATTGGCTCGAATCCGTATGGTTAGGGTGCTCAATCGAACGCTACATGCAAATCAAAACCTGGGATGATTTGATGGAGTGGGTAGAAGAGAACGAATCTCAGCGGAATAGTGACCTCGGCCTCTTAATCCGTGCTGGTTTAGAATTTGGCCTCGATAAGTTCGGTGAGGGTGTCGGAAAATTCGTTGCCTACGGTACGTATTTACATAAAGATCACTATCAGACGCCAACCATTGAAGGTCGCCAGGATGCCGTAATCAGCCCAGGTGGATTCTGGGATGGTGAAAAATTCCACGATTTGGATCATCTACAAATTACCGAACATGTAAAACATGCTTGGTACGAGGACTATCCAGCTACCCACCCTTGGAATGAGCCTCTGCCGACTCCTTTGCAGTCACAGAATTTGGAAGATACCGACTTTAAGAGCAAATATAGCTGGTCAAAAGCACCACGGTATATGGGGTATGCTGCGGAAGCGGGCCCGTTATCTCGAGTGATCATGGCTGGTAATCCCAATAATTTGGATCACCAAAACCAGGATCCTCTCTTCTTAGATGTTATGGATAAAATGGGGCCAAACGTATTTACACGGGTATTAGCTCGGGTACACGAAGCTCCTCGTCTGTATACACAAATCATGGAGTGGCTAAGCCAAATTGATTTAGATGGAGAATTCTACATCAAACCCACCGAGCGAGATGGCAAAGGCTGGGGAGCCACCGAAGCCGCTCGTGGAGCTCTAGCCCATTGGATCGAAATTGAAGGTGGTGTCATTAAGAACTACCAGGTAATGGCACCAACTACTTGGAATGTGGGTCCGAATGACGATGAAAACAATGCCGGCCCTATAGAGGCCGCCCTTGAAGGTACCGAAATTGAAGATCCGCACGATCCCGTAGAGGTCGGTATGGTTGCTCGCTCGTTCGATTCTTGTCTGGTGTGCACCGTACACGCCCACGATAACAAGTCGGGAGAGGAACTCGCTCGCTTCAAACTCTAAGGTAGAAATATCATTATTCAAGACTAAGATCGGGGCTATTGCAGCCCCGATCTTTCCGTATCTCTGACCCTAATTTTTATGAAAAAAACAGCTATCCTGGGCTTTGGGAATCCCGCTCGCACCGACGACGGTGTAGGCTGCTACGTAGTAGCAGAGCTTCTCAAAAATTGGGGAAACCACCCGGATCTAACCATACTCGACATGGGCACCTCGGCCTTCGAAGTTCTCTTCCAGTTACAAGGCCATGAGCGTATCATTCTTGTTGATGCTGTCATTAATACCAATGAAGAAGATGGTACTCTTTATCGGCTTCCGGCCTCCGAGGTAGAAGCATCCATTCAAGAGGATCCGATGGTCTTCTTACATGCCCTGAAATGGGATCAAGCTTTATCCTACGCCAAAAAAATCCTGCGGGATGCGTATCCAGAGGATATCTCCGTCTATCTGGTTGCCGTTAGTAATACGAAGTTAGAGATCGGACTCAGTGAAACCGTGCAAAAAGCCGGAGATCGAGTACTTGCACACATTTTAAAGGACCTTGGCCTTTCGATCCAGCAAAATAGCTAGTTATGGAACGGATTTACCCTTCTTCTTTCAAACCTTCGCCAACTATCCAGCACGGTCCAGTTAGCCTGCATCGACAGCATTTAGTCCTAAAAGCAGAGGTCGCTAAAAATGCCTTTGGGGACGAACGACAAGTTTATGCCGTGTACTACGACAACCTGGGAATGCTGTTGCTTGCCCCGATGTCCGATGAAATGTTTAAACAAGCCCATGAATGCTCCCTACTGATGCTAAAGGATCGAAATATGGCCGGAGATCGCTCCTTGTCCTTGCAAGAATTTTTCTTAGACCATGACCTCGACACCAGTAACCGGGATTTGACCTTTACTTCTGCCCCTGGACTAAAAATGCTACAAGTACAGCTAAAGTCCAACCCATGAGTTTTTCAGAATACGTAGTTGAGGACCTAGGTAAGCACATTGACTTAGAGGTCATCCATCAATTAGATTGGTTGGGAAAAGCAGTCGTAGAGACCCGTGTAGTATCCCGCAAAGGCCTTTACTGGATACTGGTCGTGTACACGAATCCTCAAACTCCTCAACAGGTATTCTTGCGGTGGATACAATGCTACCCCACCGCCCGCAAAGCGGAAATTGCCGCTGGCCTATTCAAACGAACCATTCAGCGGGATCCCCGTGGAAATGCAAAAATCAAACAGGATGATTTCAATCTATGCCTCAACTAAATACCATCCAACCATTCAGGAGTGGATCGATTCTGAGGACCGCTTAGCAGAGTTGGTAAGCCTCGTTGACTACCTTGAACAACGCCCCATTCCCAATGGTATGAACATCATTATCAAGGAACAACACATCTCCACTGTGCTTGATTGGCACAATGCTGCTCCCCCCTATTTACTGCCAGAATGGGTCAACCTAACGAAAGAAAACCTACTGGGTCTGGTGTTCGCTAAATTGAATAATTACGAAAAAACCCAGGCCTATCTTAGTCAAGAAAACCCATCATTATATGCTGAATTAGATTTTATAAATCGCTTACAGCAAGGAGTTCCTATCGACCCCAACACCTTAGCTTCGGCTTATACTCCGTATGACGAGTACCGGATCATGCATAACCAAGCGATTATTCGTCATTATGGAAATACAGACTCCGAAGAATCTAAGGATTCCGTTAAATATTACTATCTCGAGGCCCTGATTACCGCTCCCCATGATACGCTTAAAGCTTATTCGGGCTGGCACTTCGGGTTATTCTTACTCGATGCGGGAGATTTAGATGATGCCTTGCGAGTAGTCCAAGCCGTATATTCTCTGACCGGTCACCCCCAAGGCAAGAACGAACTACAATACTTACGAGCCCAAATTGGATTGCGCCAACTGAGTCCTCCTTATGCCGAGGAGCATTTAACGTCCCTCCGTAAAGACCTTTGGGAGGTTCAACAAGCCTACGAAAAAGCAGCGCTAAAAGTCAACGAAGCACTGGTGCTAACCGATATGGGTATGGTTGCTAATTACTCGGAAAGCTGGGCCGAAAGTCTTCAGTACTTCCAACGGGCCATCCAGATTTTCACAGAGCAAGATCTACCTGCACTGGCGGCGCAAGCTCAATATCGGAAAGGAACGCTCCTATTCACCTGGGCCCAAAACGGGAATCCCCAGTTTTATCGTCCGGCGGCAGAGAGCTACCAAGCCGCTATCAAAGTCTTTAATCGGCAGGAAAGCCCCGATATGTACGCGGAAATTCAGCATCACCTTGGAATCATTTACGCAGAAATTCCGGATGAAGCTAAAAAGAAAGGACTTTGGGCAGCCATCAGTTCCTCTGCCTTCCAGGAAGCCCTAGGCTTTTATCAGAAAGCGACCCATCCATACGACTACGCCGCCGTTTGCAATCACTACGCGAATGCCTTACTTAAATATCCGGATGCTAAACTGAGCGACAATGTAGAGAAAGCACTTTATTTCTTTACCGAAGCGCTTGAAATACGCACCGCCACTCAATTCCCGATGGAGCGTAGTCTGACCATTCTCAATTATCTGGAAGCTCAGTGGAACTTGGGTATGGAAGAAGACCAGTTAGAACAAGATCGCTTCGATGAAATGACGGCCCGCGCCAAAGAAGTGGTCGAGATTTGTCCGGATACAGCACTCCAGCAAGCCGCCCGTCAACATCTTAAACAATTAGCCCAATTGAAAACCGCTTACGCAGAATAGCTTATGCACGAAGTATCTTTGATCCGAACTATCTTCAACACCCTAGAGGCTGAATTCTCTCCCGAAGAATGCGCTTCAATCAGTGAGATCGAGCTCAAGGTAGGATTACTATCCAATATAGAGCCTCAATTAATGCAGAATGCCTTCGCTGCGGTGCAAGAAAGCAGCGGAAAATTCCCGGGCGTTAGCCTCCAAATTGAGGTAGTCAAAATTGCCGTTTATTGCCATGATTGCGACTTGGAAAGTGAGGTAGAACAATACCGCTTCGTCTGTCAAAATTGCCAGACGCCCAATAACAATGTCATTCGTGGAACGGAATTATTAATTCATAGGGTCCATTTCCACGACCCGGCCCCTTCGGCATGATTTCATAATTATTAGAAAATTTTTTCTAAACATTAGAAATCCTTTTCTATTCAAAATGCTTTCTCTACCTTACTAGTAGAGCCGACTAAACGGCTTCTTTAACCAACATAAGAAAATGGAAAAGGCACAAAAATCCAACCGGATGGCCCGTGGTACGGTCACCTGCGACAATACCACTATGCACCTACTCAAGGCGAATGACTTCGTAGCCGATGGAATTCGCAAGCGCATGGCCAAAAATCAAACCTTACTACTCAATATTACATCCTCTCCGGGAAGTGGGAAAACCACCCTCCTGCAAGAGACGGCCAAACGACTCGGAGATCGCGTAAACATGAAAATTCTGGTAGGCGATCTAGAAACGGAACGCGATGCTGACCGCCTGCGCGAAGTTGGCGTTGACGCTCTACAAATCGTCACCGGCGGAATCTGCCACCTAGAAGCACAAATGGTTTGGCAGGGTATGGAAAATCTAGATTTAGAGGGTGTTGACCTTCTAATTATAGAGAATGTAGGTAATCTCGTTTGTCCCGCCTCCTTTGATCTAGGGGAAGACTATCGGGTGACCCTCATTGCCACCACCGAGGGCGATGATAAGCCCCGCAAGTACCCAAGAATGTTCTTGACTAGCGAACTTATGTTGGTTTCGAAAGCGGACCTTCTACCCTATCTTCCTTTTTCAATAGATGCCGTTGTTGAAGATGCTCGCAGCATAAATCCAACGATTGATACCCTCGCGGTCTCCAGCACCTCGGGCGAAGGTATTGATGCCTGGGTTGAATGGATTCTAGCCAAGGTAGAAGAAAAGAAAGCACTAGCCGCTACTCCAGCGTAATGCAAGTGCAAACCTGGCATATAAACCTGCAAGGACAGGTACAAGGGGTGGGCTTTCG
>JBCDIO010000021.1:0-13310 GCA_038748815.1 Bacteroidota bacterium | reverse complement strand
TCAGAATGTTGTCAAGGGAGCAGCAAACAGCAGACATTGACCACGGACTTTCTAGAAATGCTATTTCGCAGCCTACTAATCTCCTTATTTTTGCGTTGACTATCCTATGGGGGCTAGAACGCGCTATACCATCATACTACTTACACTTTCGGTCAGTACCATACTGGCCCAGTCCCCGTCTATTTCTAATCTACGCACCACCACCATTCAAAAAAGTACGGACTGGATTGTAGTAGATAGTTTGGCCATTCTTCCTAGCACCCTAATGCTAGCCGATGGGACCTCAATACCTGCGGAGGTTTACCAAACGCAAGGAGGATCCATTCTCATGCAAGCATCTTGGTGGGAAGGTCGACCGGATTCCCTCACCATTCAGTACCGTCTGTTTCCCGAAGCCCTACCCCTGGAAGTGGTGCGTATTGACACCAGTTTACAGACCCGGGAAGAAAAAGTCGGAGGACTCACCTATGATCCGTTTGCCAATACTAGCCCCGTGGAGTTTTCGGGTATTGATTACAACGGAGCCTTTGCTCGAGGAATCGCTTTTGGTAACAACCAAAACTTAGTCTTAAACTCCAGTTTCAATCTACAGATGGCCGGGGTGATTGGAGATGGCATTGAATTGCAGGCTGCGATTACCGATGAAAACATACCGATCCAACCCGAAGGGAATACGCAGCAACTTAGTGAGTTTGACCGAATCTATATTACCCTAAAAAAGGGCGGAAGCCAATTGACGGCTGGGGATTACGAACTGGCTCGCCCGGGGGGCTACTTCATGAATTATTTCAAGAAACTATCGGGAGCGACCTTTAGCCACGAGCAGGCGCTGTTTAGCCGCGGGCTCCTCCGGTTTAACGCCTCTGCCGCGCTAGCCCGGGGACAGTTCGCCCGAAATGTCATTCTGGGACAGGAAGGAAATCAAGGCCCCTACCGTTTAGAGGGCGCCGAAGGAGAACAATTTATTATCGTACTAGCCGGTACGGAGAAAGTCTATCTGGATGGAGAACTGCTGGTTCGCGGGATTGAAGATGATTATATCATTGATTACAACCGCGGGGATATAACCTTCACCAACCGTCGTTTGATCACCAAAGATTCCCGAATCATCTTCGAATTCGAATACAATGACCAGAGTTTCCAACGGTCACTAACCGCCAGTAATCTGGAGTATCAACAAGGGAACTTTCGAGCCTACGCCAATTGGTATACCGAACAGGATGGTCGTACGCTGCTCGGGGAAGGACCTCTGTCGGCGGAGCAACTCGACATTCTGGCCCAAGCTGGAGACGATCCCTTACAGGCGGTAGTTTCCAGTATTGATACCTTTGGTATTAATGCCGACCCGATCAGCTACCGGCGAATCGATACGCTGGTCAACGGTATTCTAAACCAAGATATTCTGGTCTACACCCCCGACACGACGCTCGATCAAACCTTATTTGTAGCTCGTTTTTCCGACGTTGGTTTAGGCAATGGAAACTATATCCGACCCGCTTCGGTGGCCAACGGCATTGTTTACCAGTGGGTATCTCCCGATCCTATTCTTGGCCCCCAGGGGCAGTTTGAGCCCATCAGTCAGATACCCACTCCCAGTCAGGTGCAAATGAGTAGTGCTGGTATGGAGTGGACCTATAGCGAGCGCGGAAAAATCCAGGTCGAAGCCGCCCTCAGCAAGCGCGATGAAAATCGATTTTCTGAATTGGATCGAGAAGACGACTACGGTCTTGGCACCTACCTCAACTGGGAACAGGGCTTTAATCTCGGGAAGGCTTGGAAAGGGGCCGTCCGGGGGCAAGCAGAGGTAATCGATCAAAATTTCAGAGCCCTCAACCCTTATCGAAAAGCAGAATTTATACGGGACTGGAGCATTAATGACCAGACTCGGGTATTGGAACAGATATACCGCGGAGGCTGGGAATTGCGCAATGATAGCCTGGGTGCGAATTTATCCTATCAACTATCCAGTTTTGACCGCCAGAATGCCTACCGGGGTTATAAACACGACGCCGAAGTACGCTGGCAGAAGGCTGGATGGTTTGCCAGAGTAGGTGGATCATACCTGGATGCTCAGGATTTGGAAAATAGCTCTCAGTTTTTCCGTCCGCGGGTTACACTGGAAAAAACCTTCGCTAAGCTGGCCAACTGGTCTTTTCGTTTTTATGGAGAACGGGAGCAAAATACCCAGCGCGACCTACAGCAAGACACCTTACAGGCGAATAGCTTTTACTGGGATTTGTATCGATTTACGTTATCAAGTCCTGAATTAGAGAAGGTACAGACAAGTATTTCTTACGTACATCGGAAAGACTTTGCCCCTTTGGCCAGTGGTTGGCAAGGAGCAAATCTAGCCCGGGAAGCAAGTGTAAAGGGTCGTTGGGTACCCGGTCGATTTTCCCGCTGGACCTGGGATCTTACCTACCGGAACCTCCAGGTCTTGGATACCTTGGTCAGTCAATCGGAACCCGCTGAAACCTATTTAGGGAGGATTGACTACAACCTCCTACTAGCCAAAGGGGCTGTACGGTATAATAACACCTACCAAATTTCTTCCGGACAGGAGCAGAAACTACTATTCATATATCAGCGGGTAAACCCGGGGGAAGGAATTTACCAACATCTGGATTTCAACGAAGACGGGATTGAGCAGAATAACGAGTTTGTGATTGCGCCAAATTCTGACCAGGGAACGCATGTGCGGGTGGTGATCTATACCAACGAATTTGTCCGAACTAACAATGTCCAATTCAACCAAAGTCTGCGCTTGGATCCCAAAGCGATTTGGTTTCAAAAAGAAGGCATACTCAAGTTATTGAGTCGTTTCTCTACCACCTCCATTTGGCAGATCAACCGAAAGGTACGGGACTTGGAAGACGTAAGTGCCTGGAACCCCTTTCAGCTAGATGTTGCCGATACCGCCCTCGTCTCAACCCGAACAATTATCCAAAATAGTCTATTTCTCAACCGGGCTGATCCCGTTTTCAATGCCCAGATCAGTTGGACAGATAACCAAGGGAAACTACTTTTAACGACCGGGTTAGAGAGCCGACGGACCGATGAACGTAGTATTCAATTCCGTTGGAACTGGAATCGGCAGTGGTCGTGGCAGATGGAAGCGAGTGAGGGGAATCGTTCTAACTTAACAGAGAACTTCCTGGATCGTAATTACAATATCCGTTTCTGGAAGTTGGACCCAACGATCAGCTGGCAACCCAATCAACAATTCCGGATGGCCATAGCGTACGGCTTTGAGCAAGCCAATAATGAACTCGAAGGAGCTACGGAAACGGGCACTTTTCACGCTGCTGACTGGGAATTGACCTGGAACCAAGCTACGAAGTCCTCTTTGCGTACTACCTTTACCTTTACGCAAATCGATTTTTCGGGTGATCCAGAATCACCGGTGGGATTTGCCTTTCTCAATGGTTTACAACCCGGTAATAATTTCCAATGGTCCATTACCTGGGATCGACAGCTAGCTAAAAACATTCGCTTAGGGCTAAATTACGAAGGACGGAAAACCGGAGCTGTTCGGGTTATACATGTAGGAAGGGCCCAAGTAGCGGCCACATTCTAACCAAATATTGCTAATTATTGCTTTCCCCAAAACCGGCGTTCATCATTACGAGTTAATTTCCTAGATTCCGTTGATAGGTGAGATGATTGGAAGCTTAGTGCTTTCTCCCTCGAGCCCGACATTTTTAGGATAGCATATTTTTCAAGTTCATCAATAAAGCAAGCAAGATGCGCAGACTTCTACTATTGCTAAGTTTTGGAATAGCCAGTAGCCTGAGTTTTGGCCAATCGGACGTATGGTCGACGCTTTCCACAGCGGCCCTTAGTGGCTTAGAATCAGATCAAATATTAAAAGAGGGAGCTACTTCTTCCCTATTCGAATTAGATTTGGAGGCCTTAAAACAATTCCTCAAAAAAGCCCCTTCTGAGTACGATGGGGATGTCCGAAATTCCAATAAAATCTTGGACTTACCCCTCCCCGATGGCCGTTGGATGAATTTCCGGGTTTATCATGCCCCCGTATTCAAAGAGGAATTAGCGGCAAAATACCCAGATATCAAGTCTTATGGAGGCTTTGGCATGGAGCCTGGGTATTCTGTGCATTTTGACTACTCCCCGCAGGGATTTAAGGCCTTGATCCGAACGCCGCGAGGGTGGGTTCTTATCGATCCCTACCACCAATCCAATACAGATATTTATCGCTCGTACTATCCAGCGGATTTCTTGTTGAATGACTTCCCACTAGCCGCCACGGCCACCAGTTGTGGTTGGAGTGCAGAAACAATGATCGATCCGGTAAACGACCAGGGGGGAGCCAACTATTTCCCGGTTCTCAGAGAAGAGAAGTCTACCGAAGTACAGCTGCGGGTGTATGATATGGCCCTCGCATGTACGGGTGAATTTGCGCAGATTCACGGAGGAACAACTAGTTCTGTTTTAGCGGCTTTTAATACGGCTGTAAATCGAGTAAACGAGATTGTCCAGGTGGAAGTGGCGGTCAAATTTGAGATCATTGATGCATCCGAGTTGGTTATTTTCCTGAATCCTGATTCCGACCCGTACGTTAACTCTAACAATGGTGGAGAACTATTAAGTCAGAATCCGGATGTATTGGATCAGTTCATTCCTCCGGTACTTTATGACATTGGGCATGTGTTTACGGGGGGCTGTACGGATGTGGGAGGAATCGCCAGTGGGGTGGCTTGCTCCAGTGGAAAAGCCCGTGGAGTTACTTGCCATTTCTCTTCGAACGTGGCCTTTATCGCAGAGAATATTATGGCCCACGAGCTGGCGCATCAGTTTACTGCTGGCCATACCTTTAGTAACTGTCCCGGAAATATGGGACAGTTGGCCAGTGCCAGTGCCTTCGAGCCCGGTAGTGGAAGTACCATTATGTCTTACTCTGGGGTCTGTGACAACCAAGATATTGGTGCTTCTGACTTGTACTATCACGTTGGCAACCTCGATGAAATGATGAATTTCAGTCGTGTTACGGTGGGGGCTACTTGCCCTGATCTGGTACCAAGCGGTAATACCGAACCAACAATTGAGATCCCACTGGAAGACGGTTTTTATATTCCCATTAGTACGCCATTTAAGCTTACTGGTATTGGTTTTGACGAAGATGGTGACAACTTGGATTACTGCTGGGAGCAATACGATTTAGGTCCGGTAAGTGAATTAGGAAATCCAGAAGGAGATGCTCCAGCATTCCGGTCGTACCCTCCAAATCCGGACCCAACACGCTTCTTCCCAAGTCTTCCTCTCATTCTGGCCAATCAGAGTTCATCGCGTGAAGTACTACCTACCTACAGTCGAAATCTGACCTTCCGCTGCACCGTGCGTGATAACGATCCGCTGGCGGGTGGAACGATTTGGGACGAAATCGCTTTTCAGTCTACCGAACAAGCTGGTCCATTCTTGGTGGAATACCCCAATACAAGTAATGACGACTTGACTGGTGGCGATTATATAGAGATCACCTGGGATGTTGCAAACACCGATAACGATTTGGTGGATTGCCAGCGAGTGAATATTCTTTTGTCTGAGGACGGAGGAAATACCTTTGAATATGTCCTAGCGAATAGCGTTCCGAATGTAGGTTCGGCGATGGTCTTTGTCCCTAATATATCGACCTCAGCGGCACGGATTATGATCGAGGCGGCAAACAATATTTTCTTTGATGTATCAAACTCCAACTTTAGCATCAGTCCAACGAGCGAACCAACCTACGCCTTGACTATTGAAGATCCGGCTTCACAATTTGTGTGTACGCCAGCGCAGGTAGCGGTTGACTTTGCTTTTACTGGTTTAAATGGGTATTCAGAATCCGTAACGCTAGAGATTTTGGGAGGCGTTCCGAATGATGCTACCGCTACTTTGACGAGTACGATTCTAAGCCCAGGGGAAGGTTCAACGCTACAGGTAGACCTCCTTGAAAATGATGATTTCTCAGAAGAAGAAATTATGATCCAAGCCATCATTGGTGGCACAGATACCCTCAACTTATCGGTCTATCTGGAGCTTTACAATAATGAATTTCCGGATCTTACTTTGCTAAGTCCAGATAATGGACTTTCTGATCAACCTTTAGGGGTAGAATTTGATTGGACGGACGTGAGTAATGCCGACTACTATGATTTCCAAATTGCAACAACGCCCGATTTCACGACTTCATTGGTAGAAGAAGGAACTATTCTTTTAGAATCGGAATATGCTCTTAATGCAGTATTGGATGAGAACGATCTGTACTTTTGGCGGATTCGACCCACGAATGTTTGTGGAACGAGTGATTGGTTATTCCCAAGTGCATTCCACACGCTCAATGTACAGTGTAATGAGTTTGAGAGCACGGCGGTCCCGCTGGGTATTCCGGCGGCGGGCACACCTACGGTAAGCTCCGAAATCACGATGGTCGAAACTGGGGTTATTAACGATCTCAATGTGACCAACTTGGCAGGGTTCCATGATGGACTAAAAGATATTGAAGTGCGTTTGGAAGGACCTTCGGGGACTGAAGTGGTACTATTTAGCGGCATTTGTGGGAATATCGCACCGTTTAACCTCGGCTTGGATGATGAATCTCCCTTCCCCATTGATTGCCCTGTCAATAATGGACAGCCTTTCCAACCGGAGGAGCCTTTATCAGCGTTTGATGACCAGTCTATTACCGGAATCTGGACCCTCGAAGTAGAAGTAATTGATAACTCCGGTAACGGAGGATTTGTAGATTCTTGGGGCTTAGAGTTCTGTGCCAGCTTCCAGCCGAAGACACCGATTTTGATCAACAACGATACCCTGTTGGTGCAGCCAGGAGCCTTGCAATATATTTTCCCGGCGGAGCTTTTGGTCGAGGATGAGGACAACGAGCCCATGGAGCTGGAATATACCGTGGTACAGGCTCCAGAAAATGGTACACTCATTTGGTTTGGGAATGAGTTAGAACCTGGAGGCCGTTTCCGTCAAGCTTCGATTGATGCTTTAAATGTAACCTATACCCACAATGGTGGTCCGGAGATTTATGACTCTTTCTACTTCGTGGTACAAGATGGTACCGGTGGTTGGATTGGGATCACCAAATTCAACATCAAGATTGACCCAAGTGCTCCGGTGGCGACGCAGGAAGTGGTGAACGAAGAACCGACCTTCCAGTTGACTCCTAACCCAAGTACCGGTCAGGTATTGGTGCAGTTTACCCAACCGCAGGAGCGGGGACAACTATCCGTACTCGATATGCAGGGGCGTACCCTACGCAGCTTGGCGTTGGATCGCTTGCAAGAGCAAGAACTAAACCTACAGGACCTCCCCACCGGACTCTACTTAGTGCGTTGGCAGACCGAGCAAGGGCAGTGGATACAGAAGTTAGTATTGGAATAGTATCCATTGATTAGCATCTCAGGGAAAAGGCCCGCCGGAATACCGGCGGGCCTTTTTTGGATATCCTCTGTGCATGTGCCAAATACGTCTACGCCCCGAGCCCTCGGGGTGAGGTCTCGTAGACGTAAGACTCGGGATAAGAGGTAGTCCTTAAGGTGCAAGTGTTTATGGAGAAATCAAAAGCAAGCTTTTGAAAGAAGTCACGAACATCAGGTCTGCAATAAGTCTGTACATCCTTGATTTTACTACATTTCCCATGATATCTCTGCGTTCTCTACTAGGCAAGAAAAGACCCCACTCCTACCCCATTTTAACAGTTACACCCTACCGCAGTGCCAAACCAAAACGGGCAAAGAAACCCCATTGAATCAGGCCGCGCGCGCCCATGAAAATGAGTAGACTCAACCAAAGACCATTATTGCCGAAGGTGGTCGTACCAAAGTAAGCACCCACAAATACGAGTAAGGATAGGATCATCGCATTGCGCATCGATTTAGAGGCGGTCAAGCCGATGAAAATACCATCCCAGATATAGCAAGGAGTGCTTATGATGGGAAGAAGAATCATCCACCATAAATAGGGTAATCCGGCTTGCAGTACATTCTCCTGATCGGTAAATAAGCTCATAATTTGCGTTCCTCCCAAGGCGTAAAGAGCGCTAAAGAAAACGGCAAAAACCATCCCCCAAATAAAGGATAAGCGGATCGCGCGCAGCGTGCCGGACTCGTCCTTTTTTCCTTTGTACTTTCCAACTACGCTTTCTGCGGCAAAAGCAAAACCATCGACTCCGTAAGACATCCAATTGAGGAATTGCATGAGAATCGTATTGACAGCCAATACTAGCGCGCCATCTTTGGCCGATTGACTATAGAAAAAGGCAAACACAAAGGTCAGGCAAAGAGTACGTAGGAAAATATCCATATTGAGTACCAGAAATCGACGGAGTGCTGACCAGGCTAAAATAGCTGGTAAAACTAAGTCATTCCAGTACGAACGGTAGCGAAGAAAGAAAAGCACAAAACCTAGGAAGATGCCCGTGTATTGGGCAATCACCGTTCCCCAGGCGACCCCGGCTACCTCCCACTGGAGAACGGCCACGAAGTAATAGCTAGCGACGATGTTGACAACATTGATTGATACCGTCAAGATCAAAGGGAACACCGCATTCTGCATACCAAAAAACCAGCCCATCAAAGCGAACAAGCCTAGGCTAGCGGGTGCCGCCCAAATTCGGATCAAAAAGTATTCTTTGACTAGGTCTCCTTGTTCTCCACCCACATTCATTAATTGTCTAGCCAAGGGATCGAGGGCATATTGGGTTAGGAGAAGAATAGCGGCTAAGGTTCCCGCCACCAGAAGGGCACGAACAAAGGTGAGGATGATATTAGCTCGATTCTCTTCGCCAAAAGCCTGGGCGGTCAAGCCCGTGGTACCCATGCGGAGAAAGCCAAAATTCCAGTAGATAAAGTTAAAGATCATTGCCCCTACCCCCACGGCTCCAATGTGTACCTCCGACAAACGTCCCATCAGAGCCGTATCAACGGTACTCAGCAAGGGCACCGAAATATTACTTATGATATTGGGAATAGCCAGTCGCAGGATTTCGCGATTCATACCGAATGTCTTAAGAAGCGTGATTTTAAACGGGGGCCAAGATAATTCTTTTACGCAGCGTTTGTTACCTGTGCGATAAGGGCCCTTGGGCTTACTGACAATACTAGGGAATATCCGTATATTGCGCCGCGAGTCTAGGTGGACTCATTCTTACACCCCAAAAGCGGTGGTGATTATTGAAAACGCCTAGCCTAAACCCGGTAGCCTCCTCATAAGGTATCCTTCCGGAGCTCCCTGGTTAAACCAGTACGAGAATACCCTCTATCCAAAGTGGTTGATCATCAACAACCTACCAAACAAAGAATAAATACTCACACCAAAATTCCATGAAAGAACGGCTTCTTCAACTGTGGAATAAGCAGATCCTCCCTCGCTTGTCAAAGGGATGGATGGAATTTAAGCTTTTCGTCACCAGTGCTCTTTTCTTGAAAAACTTCGCAGGGATGGTCGGTACCGGTATCGGTATCTTGCTACTTACCTTTTGGTGGATGAAGTGCTACACCAATCACGGTGAATCCCTACAAGTACACGATTATACCGGTATGACGGTGAAAGAAGCCGTGGAAAAAGCCGAAGACCGTAGTTTCCGTATCACCATCTTGGATTCTATTTGGCGGGAAGGATATAAACAGCCTGTGGTGTTGCAACAAAACCCAAAGCCGTTTTCTCGAGTAAAGAAAAACCGGACGATCTATTTGACGGTCACCAAGCAACAGCCCCCCGAAGTCTTATTACCGGTACTTACCGGAAGCTATAACTTTTCTAGGTACAAAAAGAAGTGCGACAATAAAGGGATCAAATTGGTCGTCAAAGAACGAGTATACGATGGCCGACAAGCCCCTAATACCATTCTTTACCTATTGTACAAAGGGAATAAGTTAAGTGAAAACGATATTCAAGACGGAATCAAAATTCCGAAGGGAAGCATCTTGGAATGCGTCGTTACCGAACGGACGCCCCAATTTATTGAGATTCCGGATATGGTATGCCTTACCTACACTTCAGCGGAATTCTTACTGAATAGCAACGATCTTACCCCCCAGGTTATTGAAGATTCTTCGGTGGGGGCCGAAGGCGATGCTTACGTATACCGCCAAGACCCCGAACCGGGAGCGAACGTGCGAGTTGGATCAATGGTTAAAGTCTATCTCACCGAAGAATTGCCTACTGGCTGCCAGTGATTCATTCTCTAGCATGTGCAAAACAACATAATTTTTGACTGGACGTTTTTGAAGCGAATTGTATGATTGGAGGTGGGTAATCCTACGTCCGGCACTAAAGAATGGTTTTATGCGGATTTTCCTTACGATAGGTCTTTGTTTCATGATGGCCCTGGGTGGTCAGGCCCAAATTAAGCTACGATACAACACGGATAATCTTCAGGTTCGACAGGCGGAAGCTCAGGAAGAGCTTAGGGTACGCGCTGAGGTAGAAGCCTTTACTGGTCGGCCCTGGCAAAATCCTACCCAAGAAAAAAATGCCTGCCCAACCATTGATCCAGAAGTCTTTTACACCTTCCCTGGCTCTACGGTGGAAGCTTTCGTGGATACGGTTGCCCTAGGGGGTGGGGATGGGACTACGCTGGAAGTCATGCAGTGTAGCGGCGCAGGCACCCAATTTGGTACCGGCGTATTATCGGAGACCACGCTTTCTTACGTGCCATTACCCGGAGTAGAAGCAGGGATCGATTCTATTTGTGTAGAATTCTGTGATGCCGTAAATAACTGCCAGACGCTCAAATATACCTTCGTGGTTCGGCGAAACGGACAGGTCCATATCGAAGATCAGGTCATTCTGCAAGCGGAAGAATTCATCCCCGAGGTTTGTGTGGATGAGACCAAATTACCCGGTGAAATTGTCTGCAATAAGTTTGTGGAATGTATCGATGATTACGATGGCGAAGGCCGACAAATCTTCTACTTTAATACCTATTCTGAACCCACGCCGTGTATACGCTACGGAGCTAGTCGTTTTGCCGGGATTGATACGATGTGTGTTGTGTTGTGCGACGAATTTACGATCTGCGATACGTTTAAGATTCCATTCCAGATACGCAGTGATACCTTGAATATGCCCTTCTTCGATGATTTCTCCTACGGAGGGCCATACCCAAGTTCTGAGTATTGGTTGGACCGCGACGGCTATGTCAATACCACGATGGCCGATGACCCGCCCAGTGTAGGGATGGTTACGCTAGATGGTCTGGATCGCGGCGGATCGCCGTATCCGAGTATTGGAGCAGCGGATGCCCTAACCTCCAAGTACATAGACCTGAGCAGCCCGGCGGGGCCGGTTTTCCTGCGTTTTTTTGTTGCTCCTAAGGGGTTTGGACTACTTCCTAATGAGCCTGATTCCTTGGTCCTTCAGTTTAGAAACAACCAACGAGAATGGATCACAGTAGCAACCTTTGATGGCTTTGAGAACAATGTACCAATCGATTTTGTGCCACCTTTTGAATTTCAAGCGGTTCCCATTAACGATCAGCAGTTTTTGTACGACGGCTTTCAGTTTCGGTTTGTTAACCACGTTACTCCAGTTGGAATTTTCGACTTATGGCACCTCGATTATGTTCGTATCAGTGATTTAGAGGGAGACCAAATTTTCTTTTCAGATCTAGCTTTTACTCAATTACCACCGACCATGCTGGCCAATTATTCCAGCATGCCCTATAGTCATTTTAAAGATTTCTCAACGCAAGAATTACGGTCTGGGCCGTTGCCATCCAGTTACTTCAATCATTTGAATACGGGCCAAAACCCTTCCTCTAATTCAAGGATTACCATTACAGAATTAAACTTCAATGAGTCCTTCCCGATCAATCTAAACGTAACGGATGCTACGAATTTGAATTCTCAAGAGCACGTAGATTACGAGAAAGATCTGGGAACCGACTTTTCAGTCATTGCCAATAAGCTGGCCAATGATTTTGGTGCAGGTGGGCAGTTATTACTACAAACACAGTACGATTTCGATAATTCGAATCAGATTACACGCAATGATACGGTGCGCAGTGTCACGGTGTTTGATAATTACTTTGCTTACGATGATGGAAGCGCAGAGAGTTATCTATTTTTTGATAATCCCCAATCGGATAATCCAAGCTTAGCCGTTCGCTATCGATCAAACATAGATGACAGTCTTCGGGCCATCCAAATTCATTTTCCACACGTAAATGGGGATGCCGAACAACAGCTCTTCAATCTCCGAGTATTCATTGATGACTTAAACGCCGAGCCGACCTACGAAGCTATCTTCCAACAGCCTTTGTATACGGATAGTGTACGGGATACGCTCCAAGGTTTTACCACTTATCGTTTGCAGAACGTGCTCAAAGAATTAACGCCTGTGTTCTTACCAGCAGGCTCCGAGTTCTATATTTCCTTTCAACAGGTTACCACTACAAATGATGGTATTCCAATCGGTTTTGATCTAAATAATGATTATTCCAATAATGTATTCGTTAACTTGAGTGGAGGTAGTTGGAGTGCGATTCCCGATGGTTTTGAGGGATCACCCCTAATTCGAGCAGTCGTCGGTGATTTTACACCGGTCAACACAAACACCCAAGAGGTAGCCCAAACGGGGATGCCAACCATTACGCTCTTACCGAATCCAAGCAGGGGAATTTTCCGAGTGGAAGGAGCGGATCTTAAGCTCGCTGAACTGGAATATCAGGTATATCAAAGTACGGGTCAGTTATTAGAATCGGGCCCACTGAATGACCAACTAGATTTACAGCAATACCCCAATGGTTTGTACTATATCCGGATTTGGGGAGCATCGCTGACGCAACCGGAGACACACTCGATTGTTATCTTTAAATAAAACGAATACCAAAAATGGATATAAACGTAACAGAACTAAAACGGAAGTTAGACCAGCAAGAGAAATTCGTCTTTATCGATGTACGAGAGCAGTACGAATTTGACGAAGCCAACCTAGGTGCACAATTGATTCCGCTTGGAGATATTCCCGGGAAACTAGCGGACCTAAAGGAGCATAAAGACGAAGAAATTGTTGTGCACTGCCGGTCGGGACGTCGTTCGGCAATGGCGCAGGAACTAATGCGTCAAGCTGGATTTTCCAAAGTGAGAAATCTGGAGGGAGGAATCCTAGCTTGGATAGAAACCTTTGGAAGTCCGGTAAAATAGAACAGCATTTCCGCAAAAAGAAATCCCGAAAATTGGACTTGCCAATTTTCGGGATTCTTTTTTAGCGTCGATTGCAACTAGCGCTTTTTGTGTACATAGCAGCTTACGCCATCTTTTTTCAGCTTAGCGACCAATTGACGGGCTTCGGATTCC
>JBCDIO010000020.1:0-13312 GCA_038748815.1 Bacteroidota bacterium | reverse complement strand
GGCATACTTCTTACTATGGGTAGTGCAGGAGCTGCTTGTAATTCAATTTCGCTTACTGTATTGGATGCGTGGTTGGCTACATACAGGAACTTTTTATCTTCCACCTCGCGCATCAATATTCCACAGGGTTCATCACCCACTGGGATAGTCGGGTCTGCAGAGTAGGGAGTACCGGTACTGGTATTGTAAACACTCACGCTACTCGAATAATAGTTACTTACGTACAAGTATTCCCCTGCCTTATCTGTACAAATTCCGTAGGGGTTATAGACATTAGAGATCGTTCGACTCACTGTAAGTGAATTGGCATCGATCACGGAAATAGAGCCATAAGTAGCAGTATAATTGGGAGCAGTACCTCCGGGCACTCCTAAATTGGCTACATAAACCTCCGACCCGTTCGGATGTACACAAATGCCCATGGGCTCTTCCCCTACGTCTATGGTTTTGATCACTTGATTGGTGATCGTATTGATCACGCTGACCGAATTTCCTTCATTATTGGTTATATAAACCCGTTTACTATCCGGACTGACCGCAACTCCCTCTGGATGATCACCGACAGCAATGGTGGCGACGACTTCCATCCGCTCGGTGTTAATGACACTTACATTATCATCTCCGCTGTTGGTGATGTAGGCCGTAGGATGGAGCGCGGTTACGTATTCTTCAGGAATAATGCCCGCCACAAAATTCCCTTTTGATACCGGGGCATCGCCGACCATAATGTCTGTTCCAGTAGTTTGGGTGGTCAGGTCTATATCTTT
Source organism: Bacteroidota bacterium (assembly GCA_038748815.1). Classification (GTDB taxonomy): domain Bacteria; phylum Bacteroidota; class Bacteroidia; order Chitinophagales; family Saprospiraceae; genus JBCDIO01. The sequence goes on along the minus strand of JBCDIO010000020.1, from coordinate 12,545 downwards.
GACAATATCTTCATCCGTACAAGAAATAAATAAATGGGTTCCATCTTTTGATAAAGACATGCCTCCGGGACTAGTACAAGTAGAAGATGCATATGCCGTTAAGGTCTTAGAACCAATATCGTAAAAGTGGAGACTACCATCAGATTCTAAAATACAGAGCTTTGTCCCGTCCGGAGCAATGGTTATATATTTTGGGCTTTGCCCCACCACTGTGGTCGAAAGCGTGCTTGGATTCGCTAAGGGGATTTCAATTAACTTACCCGGATTACTAGCCCCAGCCACAAACAATTTAGATGTACTTCCCTCACTCAGCAAAGTCATCGCCTCCGGGCGGAAGTTGACTCCTAGGGGAATATCTGCCTGCTGAACGCCCGCGGCATCAATCACATCAATGACCCCATTGTTGCTATTGTCGTGACTGGCTACATAAAGCGTACCCTCAGGCCCAAAAACGAGGGCATCTGGATCTTTTTCCACCGTATAACTACCTAATTCTGCATAGCTTTTGGCATCCAAAATGCGAAGCTTCGGATTGTTACCCGACGGATGATCAGCAGTGGTAACCGCGATCCGTTTATGATCGGGACTGACCGCGATGGCGGCGGGCCGGCTACCTAAGGGCAAGGTTTGTGTGACGGTATTAGAATAGGTCTGAATTACACTCAAACTTTCTCCCTCGCTATTGCCAACGTACACTCTACGATTATCCGGGCTTACGGCCACCGTACGTGGGGAATCCCCTACAGGAATCGTTACTACGGCTTCGCCAAGTGGGGCTTCGGTTCCTATGTTTATCACACTGAGGGTGTTATCAGTGCGGTTTGGGATGTAGGCATAGGAGGAGGGGATGACTTTCCGATAGTCTAATAGAACTGGAACGTTGATTGCTGGATTCTGAGAAAAAGAATTATTGCGATAGATGCCATTTAAACTGAAAGAAGGAGTTCTTAAAGCTACATCTATATTATTGGAGGTCCCAGTTAGAAAATCAACATAGATTAACAACTTCTGATTAGTGGAGGTATTGTTTCCCATCACTAGAGTGCCGTTATAGCCTGAACTTAAATAGAGGACTGAGATTATTTCTAGAGTAGGATCAAAATCAAAAATATTTTCTACGTTTCCTGTTGTATATTCTATTGACTGTAGAGCATGATGAGAGCCCTTATCAGCAATCAAATACAGTTTAGAGTTTGAGGAACGGGTGTCTATATTTAAGGAAGTTGTTACTAGAAGAATATCTGGATTAAATTCATGGGTATATTGAATCGCACCTGTTTGTATGTTTTTTACAGTAATCTGATCTAAGTAATCATCCGAATCGTAACCAGGAGAGCCTGTATGAGTTAAACTGTACTGAGAGATATGAACAGTTTTGTTAGCAGCAGGATTTGGAAGCGGGTATGTATTCTGCATGCGATTCTCTTCCTCTCCCCACAGGTGCCAATTAACAGAATCATCCACGTGTGATGAGGTGATTGAATTCCAATTACTAATATCAAATGTGTAATACTTATAGTCTATTTGATTTCTACCGCTTGGGGTAAGGAATCCATGTATATACGTGCCAGGTTTTCTTCTTTTTATTTGCGAATAAGCTTTTCCATCGCTTAGTGAAAAATACATACTATGCACAAAAAGAAATTGATCAGCAGCTATTATTTCCTGTTCCGTTGTATTTGAAGCTGCTGTTTGTGATGATTCGAGGAGATTGGAGTTAGTATTAATAATGTGAAAATTTTGATTCTGAATTCTTTGATATTGACCTGTCCCATCAGTCCGGTGAGTTACAGAATAGGCGAGTAGTTTACTGCCCGTTTCATTTAAGACGAAATTGAGACAATTCTCTTCAGGGGGTAAAGAAATTGTAGCTGAAAGGCTGTGGTCGGTCGTATTGATTACGTAAATGGCCGAGGCACCATTTAGGTACATTTTTGGTTCCGTTGGATGAAATTGTAGAGATTGAGTAGAGTACCCACTATTGATAAATCGCATTGCTAAATCCAATTGATTAATGGTACCCTCTATTTGAAAGGTGGCTAGATCAATGACCGATATTTTTCCCAACCTTCGATTAATGAGATAAACTTTTGACTTGTCTGGATTAAAAAAAAGAACAGTAGCCTCCTCGTTGTAATCCTCTCCTGAATGCAATTCAACGGTAGCTAGCCTAGTCTCCTGCTGTATGTCATAAGCGACGAAATGGGAATAATTTTGTCCTTCTAAGAAATAGACCCGCTGGGTATGGACCGGCAGGCTAAGGAGTAGCATGAGTAATAGGAGGAATATAGATTTTCCCAAAAAAAGAAAAGAAGACCGATGGTACAAAAGCGGTTTGTGCGTAGAAATGGACCACTCCATCGGTAATAGAAGAGAAAGCCCCCAAAGAGGGCGCAGAGGGAAAAGGGTTTTCATAGTAATGTGTTTAATGGTCTAGGCTTACCAACCTGGAAAGCCTTTGTTTGGGTAAATAAATAGTGGCTTTAAGTTAAGAAATCTAGAGAATGTATATATCAAAATCGCTTAGTTATTAATGCATCATAACCAAGCTTTGTGCTTGGATGGTACCAATGGTCCTATAATGTAATAGAGTGTGGTCAGTGCCATCGCCGAACTGAAAAAACAAAACCCCACGTCTTCCGACGCGGGGTTTTGTGGCTGTGTAGATTCCTCTCAGGGCTTATTCACAAACGATTTTATGCATCGATCTGCCCGCTGCGGTCCTTACCTCCAAGAGGTAAACCCCGGGAGTGGCATTGGGAATATTGACCGCTTGCTGGAAGGCATTTTGTGCCATGCCTCCCGTTATTCTTACCCCATCAATGGAATACAAAGCCCAAGCTTCAATCGGATATAGCTCTGATTTGGCTTGGAACCGACCAGGATTTGGATTCGGGAAAATGGAAATGGTCGATGCATCGATGGCCGTTTCGGTAGTAGAATTAACGACCGTGATTTCTGGAATCGTCAAAATGGGCTCTGTTGCCCCAATGGTTAGGTCGTTACCGGAAGCATCAATACCCCGTAGATTTCGCAGTCGAAAACCGGTTGTATTGCTAGGTAACGGATCATTAAATTCGGCTTGCAGAGTTGTAGAAACGAGTACCTCTAAGAAGTCGGCTAAATCCCCTGCCCCTTGATTTTTCGTAATGGCAATATCGTACTCTAAAGTCCCTGGAATAGACGGTGTGATCTGTTCTTTATCGACAATCCAGCAATCACCGTCACAATCGCCAATTAAAAATATGCTTAAGTTACTGAAATAGTCCTCATCTAGTTCGATGGTAAAGGCCACTCCATAAAGGTCTGGGGTGGGGTTGGCCAATAGTCGGGCAAAGACATTCTGACCTCCTTCTAGATTGTCAAAACTGCTGGTGGTTAGCGCGGGCTCCCAGTATAGCTCTGGCCCTTCTGGATAAACGGGATCGGGCATTTCGTACGAAGGAGTAATGAGGCCATAGTGCAGCTCGATCTGGGCAATGTCAGTCTGGGTCACATCACCATCCGCATTGGCATCAATATGCTTGGCATTAAAGCCACCCGGTAGATTCGCAGACCAGTCCAAACCAGTATACGGGGCCCAGTTAATTAAACCATCGCGAATCGGACCTGTGGCACCTTGCGCTGTGCCAATTGGGAGTAAGTCTTCGTGGTTAGCAATCCCGTCGTTATTGGTATCTCCGGACCAGACACAGTCAATTGTACAAACCGGAGCCAGGATACAAGCATTCTGGAATTGATTATCGTAGTCTTCTTGGATTTCCTCTACGTTGTCCTTCATCAGATTGATGGTTTGGATGTGGTCCAGGTTTTCATCTTGGTGAAAGGACCAGGCTAAATCAAGTTCGAAAATGGCTCCGGGCTGCCACGTCCCAACTTCTACGGAAAAAAGCTGCCGACTATCCAATGGAATCAGATTTTCGTCTAACATCGACCATTCCCCAGGATTATTGGGATCTCCGGAGAAAATATAATCGCTTGGGGTTCCACCTCCGGGATTGTAGCCAGTACCACCCTCTGTTAATGGCGTCCCGTCTCTCCATTCTCCATTTAAATAGCGATAAGCCTCAATCCCTTGTTGAGGATCAGTGGTTCCAGGGTTCGGATTCCCCACGCCGGAATTATTAAAGGTCATGGACTTATACAGTTCGTGATTCAGAACGGTTACCGCTTGCACGGGCGGATTTTCACCGTAGGTCAGAATGCCAGCTTGGCAATTGGTGCCATTTTCCCCGTCGATTAGGTCCGCATTGTAAGAATAAACAGTATTGATATCAGGTGCTGTGCCCGCATAATCATCCGTAAAACAGCCCAAATCACTATCAATGAAAAAGCCAACGACGGTAGAATCTACTGGCTCAAACGCCTTCGAGATAAGCTTGTGAGAGGTGAATAAGGTCCGGTCTAATGGATCGTCGCCTTGGCAGAAATAACTCCAAGTGGTGAGATGTACCTCCAGCGATAAGGGATTCGCTCCGAATTCGGGTAGATTAGAAGCATCGTTGAAAATGGAAAAGGTGATCTGTGCGGGAATGGCCTCCGATTGAGGAATAAAGGGATAATCCCCTTGGTCGGGATCGTACATACCATTACCATTCTGATCAAAGAAAGGGGCAAGGCCATAAATAAGGTCAGGTAATTCAAATCCATAAATGTCAAAGAAATACGGATTACCACGCCCCGGCCAACCGTAGATGGCTTCGATGGGACTATCGACGGTTCCATTGTCGTTGAAATCATCCAAGTGAGCGAAAATGTCGTAATTGTGAACGGTGAAAACACGGTCCCAATTAGAGCAAGACTCTAGGTCGGCTCCTAGCTCAGCATCGTATGGGCCAGCGGCTAGCCCCTCGCCGCCACTGGTGTACGTGGTCGACGTTAGTTTGAGGTTTCCGCCCGGATCAAGGCCGCCCATCCAAAGCCCCGAGGTAAAAATGGTAGTCGGTGTTAAGGCTCCGTTGTAGGGAACCAGAAATGCTCCATCGCCCCCTCCTTCATTAAAGATGGCTCCGTTATTGTTAATGGCCGCGCGTATTTCATTACCGTGGAGGTAGGTGATGGCCGTAGAAGACGTACATTCGTCTTGGGCGAATAGCCCGAGGGGTAAAAGAAGAATGAGTAATAAAGTTCTAAGTTGTTTCATGGTAAAAATTTTGGAGTGGTGGAAGGCCATTCCACAGGAAAAAAATGGTTGATTCAGGTGGTTACAATAGTTATTGAATAATGATTCTTTCGTAATGTATCTGTTCATTCATTTGAATGGATAGCAGGTATATCCCTGGTTTTGGGTCTAAAACTTGGAGGTAAAATTGCTGGCCGTTGGTCTGTCTTTTTATGGGCATTTCTTGCCCGTCTAAGGTATAGAGCATTACCTCATCAATTGAGCCACGGTTGCTAGTCAGGGTAAACGAGCCAGAGCTTGGGTTTGGTAATACCTGTAAGTCTTTATCACCTACTTGCTCCTGGGTACTGACAAATTGCTCATTGACCCTGAGGATCAGGTCTTCCGCCCCCAAATCGAGTTCATGACCGTCTTCGTCCAGCCCTAATATATTTTTAATGCGTACTCGTATTTCCGAGGTGGGCAAACCGCCGGGTAGATCGTTTAATTCAAATCGGAAAAGTTGCTGAATCTTTTGGGTACTACCAAAGGTCCCTTCTCCATCGGTTTTTGTATGCGCAAATTCCAAAACGGCCTTGCCACTAGAGGAGATGGTTCTAGGTAGTTCTCTTCGTAAGCAAGGAAAACAAGCCGTTTCGTTCGCTTGAAATTCAAAGATGGAAATTATGTTGGGGTCATATTCAATCTGGTAGGAAATACCGTGTAGCTTAGGTACATTATTCGTTCGTAAAAGCACGAAGTAGGTTTGTCCAGGTTCTAATTCTTCCAAATTATTAGTGGAGTGGGCCTCCCAAAATAGATCAAAGCCGGTTTGATAAAGATCGGGAGTGGACTGAAACCAAGGCGTTTTATATCCAGTATAGAATTCCAGCCAAGGTAAATCAACCCAATCAACAATGCCATCTCCATTTAGGTCAGCGTGTTTGTAGTTAAGTTCGTTAGGCCAGTTAGCGGCCCAGGTTAGCCCCTTTTTGGGGCTCCAGAAATTTGGTTCTAATCGGGAGGGTCCGATAGTATTATAGGCTATCCCTAAGTAGACCAAATCCTTGCTATTTACCACACCGTCGGCATTCGCATCGCCGGGCCAAACGCAATCTTCCGTGCAAAGATTATCGCCTGGGCAGATCGACTCAAATCCTTCGGTGTAGATGGCTTGAACCACAGGCACGGCGGCTTCCATTTCCAATACATTCACAATATGACTGGCTTGGAGATTCCGTACATAGATCCAAGCCATATCTACCGTGATAGACTGCTGTGGTTCTAACGTACCCGGTGCCAAGCTAAGAATCGGTTTTCGCCAATATTGTGGGGGAGAAGAAAGCTGCCATAAGGACCATTGTGTGGGCACAAAGACGTTGCCCGGGAACATCAGAAAGGTCTCATTGTTCGTGGGGTCGTCTCCCAAGCCTCCAAAGGTTAAGGGGCTATTATCTTTCCAACGACCATTGAGATATTGGTAATAATGCTCCGCTGTCTCGGGTTCGGTGGTGATGGGATTCGGATTGTTGATGCCTGAGACATTATAGTAGATGGTCCGGTAAAGTGGATAGTTCAAGCTGGTAAAAGCTTGGACCGGTGGGTTGTTAGAATATTCTTGATGCCCACCTGGGCAGGTTCCTGGGCCTCCATCCGAGGAATCTGCATTATAAGAGTAAACGGTATTGAGGTTGGGGGACGTACCAATGTAATCATCGGTATAACAGCCTAGGTCCGCGTCTAAAAAGAAACCCACTCGAAAAGAATCAATCGCCGTATCTCCTTTCGCCAGAATACGATGGGAGCTAAATACCGTGTGGTTTAGCTCCTTCTGTTGTTGGCAATAATAACTCCAAGTTGTCTGATGTATTTCCACTTCTAAGGGCTCTGAACCGAGGGCATTAGTACCTAGAGCATCATTAAAGATCGAATAGGTCATTACGCTTGGAATTACCTCCGATTGTGGCAGTTTAGGGTAGTCCCCGAGGAGGGGGCTATAAAGGCCATCTCCGTTTACATCTGCGAAGGGCGCCAAATCGTAGTCTACATCGGGGAGTGAGAAACCAAAAATCGTTTCGAAGTAGGGGTTCCCCTTAGCTGGCCAACCCAGGACTGCTAGAATGGGTAAATCGATACTGCCATTATCGGCAAGGTCCGCTTGGTGGGTAAGAATTTCGTAACGGGAAACCTGGAATACACGATCCCAATTTTTACAAGCTTCTTCGTCTAAGTCGGGCTGATCTTGATAAGGACCTGCCCACATTCCGCCTTCCTTACCCACCGAGAGACGTAAATGACCCGCCTCATCAACTCCCCCTAAACAAAGAGAGGCCCGAGTCAATGTTGCTGGAGTATTTTCACCATCGTAAGGAACTAAAAAGCCTGGGTCTCCTCCTTCATCTTCGGTGAAAAGCGTTCCGTTATTATAAACGGTGGCTCGTACCCAATTACCATGCTGGTACGCTTTAGCTTCGGGTTCTCCACACTCATTCTGGCCAGTTGCAGAATGAATGAATAACGCGAAAAAAAGAAGGGTAAGGCTATATTTCATACGATGTTACTGACTAATCTTACGATAAAAAGTGCCCTCCTCGGTTTGTATCTCTAGAATTAATACACCCCGATATTGGCTTGGGATCTGTGCAGTAGTTAAAGAGACTCCGCCTACCTCTTGTTCAGAAATTACTTTACCATCAATGCCGTAAACGGTCCAGGCCAGAATGGAGTTGTCTCTGGCATCAATCGTTAATTCACCTTGGCTAGGAATAGGATAAACCAGTATATCCTCTTGCTGCCCAGCTTCTTCGGTTCCCACAAATTGGGGATCTAAGAATAGGCGTAAATCGGTGGCTCCTAGGTCTAATAGATTCCCGTCGGCGTCCACCGCAGTAATGTTTTTCACCCGTAGCTCCGTCTCCGTAGCGGGAATCCAATCGGGGTAGCCCTTTAAGACAAAGCGGAATTGTAAACCTACGTGATCCGATAGATCCGTTAAGCCATCGTTCTTCGTAATCGCATAATCAATTTCTAGCAAAGAACCATCCGCTTCGGCTACCTCGGTATTGATTTCCCAGCAAGAAGTACAGCTACTCAGATTTTCGTGTACCCGCAAATCTTCTAGCCAGGCTTTGTGTCCCTCAATTTGAAAGGCTAAACCGTAGAGGTTAGGCAAGTCGATCACATCTAATTGCGCATAGTAATCGACCCCGGGTTCTAAGTTTTCAAAAGAAGTGGTATTCTGGGCCAGACTCCATGCCAATTCTGGGCCTACCTTATAAATGTCAACGGGCTCTACGTACGAAGGGGTAACTTCTCCGTAATGAAAATCAATCAATGCCCGGTCATCAGACTGCACAGATCCGTCTCCATTGGCATCAACATGCTTGACATTCGTGCCGGATGGCAGGGTGAAGTCCCAAGGAGCAGCGGTATAAGGATTCCAAAGCTGCAAGTCATTGCGGGGCGGGCCAGAAGCTTGTAGGGCCGTTCCAATAGGAAGGAGATCATCGTACTCCACAATACCATCGTTATTAGTATCGCCGGGCCAAACGCAGTCTTCGGTGCAAATGGGGGTGAATGTACAAGCGGCCGCAAAATTGGAGTCGTACATGTCTTGTACCTCTGGTACTTTATCGATTAAGGCGTCTACTTGCTCAATGTGATTCAGGTCCGGCTCTTTGACTAAGATCCAGGCTACATCGACCGTTTTTGCTTCTCCAGGTTGTAGTTGACCTAAAAAGGCCGTGGAAATTCCAAATCGGTAGTAAGCAGACATCCCTATTTGGTACATCGACCAGTCGTCCGGATTATTGGGATTGCCAGAAAAGATAAATGGTGTTTCTTCTTCTCCCGTCTGATGCCCGAAAGAACCGTACGTTATAGGCTCTCCGCTGCGCCAGGAACCACTCAGATAACGAAAGTACTCGTTGTCAAAAACGGGTGGGCTGGCGTGTACAGGAGTTATGCCATTGTTAACGATAGCAATAGAGGTAAAAGAGCTGAGGTCTTCATTGAGCATAGTTAAGGCCTGTACCGGAGGGTTGGAACCGTAGCAGGGTCCGCAGGAAGCATCATCAATCGGATTTTTATTGTAAGAGAAGGTCGTATTCAGCTCGGGTAGCGAGCCTAAGTAATCGTCAGACCATCCCCCAATATTGATATCCTTCCAAAGACCTAGATGGAAGGAGTCGATAGTGACCGCCGCTCGGTTAATAACCCGGTAGGAAGAAAAGAAAGTGCGGTTGAGCGGATTAGACGGTTCTTCACAAGCGAAGGCCCAGTTGGTAAAATGAATTTCTGCCTGTAGGGCCTCTCCATAGGTTTCCGAATGGTCGTTTCCGTTGTCATTAAAAATGGAAAAAGTAATCTGCCCAGGGATGGCCAAGGAATTGGGAACCGCTGGATAATCGCCGTCATTTGGGTCATAAATGCCATCTCCATTCTGGTCGAAGAAAGGGGCTAAGTCCTGCTCATCACTCGGTAATTCAAATCCAACATAACCCAGAAAATGCGGATTCCCCTTTCCAGGCCAAGCGTAGATGTTATAGAGTCGATTGTTAATCTGCTGGTTATCTTGAAAGTCAGCGATATGGGTGTAAATCTCGTATCCTCTTACGCTAAATACCCGATCCCAATCTTGGCAGATTCCAATGGCTGTTGTCCCTGTTATGGGATCCAAGGGGCCGGTAGAGAAATCTCGGGCCCCGGAAGTCACTGCAGTCGTATTAGCTGCCATTTTTAAATGGTCACCTGGGGCAAACCCACCTAACCATAGGGCGGAAGAAAACATTGCTGATGGTGAATTATCGCCCTGGTAAGGTGCGCCATACCCATCTCCTACACCTTCGATATTGAAGAATAAGCCACCGTCAGACCGGACGGGGAGGCGGAGCTCATTGGCGTGTAGGAAATGGGTGGCTTGGGGTGTCGAACAATCTAATACCCCTTGTGCCTCCATCCTACTTAGGATTAAAAGTAGAAACAGGCAAAGGGAAAAAGAGCGAAAAGTAGCTGTGTTCATTTTTTTGATTTTCAAGGTTCTACTGACTAATCTTTCGATAAAAAGTACCCTGCTCGGTTTGTATTTCTAGAATTAATACACCCCGATATTGGTTTGGGATCTGCGCAGTAGTTAAAGAGATTCCGCCTACCTCTTGTTCAGAAATCACTTTTCCATCGATGCTATATACTGTCCAGGCCAGAATGGAGTTGTCTCCAGCATCAATCGTTAATTCTCCTTGGCTAGGAATAGGGTAAACCAGTATATCCTCTTGCTTCCCTGCTTCTTTTGTTCCCACAAATTGTGGATCTAAGAATAGGCGCAAATCGGTGGCTCCTACGTCTAGTAGATTCCCGGCGGCATCTACCGCGGTGATGTTCTTAACGCGTAGCTCCGTCTCCGTACCGGGAATCCAATCCGGATAGCCTTTGAGCACAAAGCGGAATTGTAAACCAACGTGATCCGATAGATCCGTTAAGCCATCGTTCTTCGTAATCGCATAATCGATTTCCAATAAAGAGCCATCCGCTTCGGCTACCTCGGTATTGATTTCCCAACAGGATCCACAGCTGCTTAAATTTTCGTGGACCCGCAAATCCTCCAGCCAAGCTTTATGTCCTTCAATTTGAAAAGCCAAACCGTAAAGGTTAGGTACATCATTGACGTCCAGTTGGGCATAGTAATTGATCCCCGGTACCATATTCTCAAAGGAAGTGGTATTGAACGCCGGACTCCAAACCATCTCAGGGCCCGCTTCGTAAGTATCATCGGGTTCGATGTACCAAGGGGTTACCTGGCTATAGTGAGCATCGATCAGGTCGCGGTCATTAGGCTGGATCATTCCATTTCCATCCGCATCAATGTGCTTAGCGTTCGTACCGGTTGGTAAAGATGAGCTCCAAGGAGTAGCCGTATAAGGATTCCAGGCCAGAAGCCCATTGCGGGAAAAGCCAGAAGCTTGTAAGGCCGTCCCAATGGGTAGAAGATCATCGTACTGAGCAATACCATCATTGTTGGTATCGCCGGGCCAAACACAGTCCTCGGTACATACCGGGGTAAAGGTACAAGCGGCTTCAAAGTTGGAATCGTACATGTCCTGTAACTCTGGTACAATATCCACTAGGGCATCTACTTGCTCTATATGATTGAGGTCAGGCTGCTTCACTAGGGTCCAGGCCACGTCCACTACTTCGGATTCTCCAGGCTGTAATAAGCCAATAGAAACCGTCGAAATACCACGCGTATACTGGGAGGTTATTTCTTCCTGATAGAGCGACCAATCATTGGGGTCGTTTGGGTTGCCCGCGAAAAGGAAGGGAGTTTCTGCCCCGCCCGTTTGGTATCCATCGGAACCGTAGGTCATCGGCAAACCATCCCGCCAGCTACCCGTTAGATAGTGGTAGTATTCAATACTAATTTGCGGTTCTCCAGCGTGTGGTGGAACGGTGCCAACTGGATTTACGGCATTGGATGTGAAAGAGCTTAAGTCGTGATTCAAAAAGGTGATTGCCTGCACTGGTGGGTTGGAACCGTAACACGGTACGATATCGCAAATGGATGGATCGTTGTCAAGTGGGAGTTGATTATAAGAAAACGTAGTGTTTAGCTCCGGTAAAGACCCTAAATAATCGTCATTATAACCACCAATATTAATGCTATGCCATAAACCAAGGCGTAAAGAATCTACATCTTCCACCGCTCGGTTTATGACTTTATAGGAGGAGAAAAAAGTACGATTTAAAGGATTATCTACTTCCTCGCATGCGAAGGCCCAGTTGGTGAAATGTACTTCTACCTGTAAAGCCTGTCCATTGGTTTGCGAATGTAATCCCCCATTATCGTTGAAGATAGAGAAGGTAATCTGGCCAGGGATCGCAAACGAATTGGGGACTGCGGGATAATCACCGTCGTTTGGATTATAGATACCGTCGCCGTTCTGGTCAAAAAAAGGTGCCAAGCCGTGCTCATCGCTTGGTAATTCAAAACCTACGTATCCCAGAAAATGGGGATTACCTTTCCCTGGCCAAGCGTAGATATTATACAATTGCTGGTTGATTTGGCCGTTGTCCTGAAAGTCTTCGATATGGGAATATATCTCGTAGCCTTTTACGCTGAACACCCGATCCCAGTCCTGGCAGATCTCGAGCGAGGTAGTGCCCATACTCGGATCCAACGGACCGCTGAAGTAATCCGTTTGAAACGAAGATGGTCCAAAGGTGTTAGCCGCTATTTTGAGGTTACCCCCCGGATCAAGCCCACCCAACCAAAGATTGGCGTTAAACATAGCGGAGGGAGAGTTTGCCCCTTGGTAGGGTGCTCCGTATCCATCGGCCTCCTCTTCCGTATTAAAGAATAAACCACCGTCTGCCCGTACTGGTAAGCGTAGTTCGTTGGCGTGCAGATATACAGTAGCCTCTGAGACTAAACAATCACCCGGTGGCTGGG